>JBASRI010000492.1:0-4212 GCA_049273755.1 Thermoanaerobaculia bacterium | reverse complement strand
CCAGGAGCCCCGAGCCATCGGACAAGGCAAGCTTCTCGAACAGGCCGTGCCGAAAGATCACGGAACGCCCTTCCAGCTCGAGATCTCGACGCCGGCCAGCGTGTCCGATCTTCTGCGGCGACGACTCGGGAGTCACTTTTTTCGGGTCGACTACACTCTGCGAGCCGCCGCCCAGGCTGCGCCGACCAGGCTGGCGAGCATCGCGGGCACCACGGGCGCGGGATAGGCGGAGTCCATCAGTCCGTGGATGGAAAGGGAAAGGAGCGCCCCGAACGCTCCGAGGAGCAGAGCGCTTTCTTCCCGGTGCGGCTGTTCACGGAAGGATCGCAGGAGCAACGCGAACAGGGAGAGATAGAGAATGACGACCAGCGCCGCCCCGACGACACCCCCGGTTACGAGAATCTGCGAAGGGTCGGACCGGGCATGCTCGATGCGGCCGCCGAGCTCCCGCGGCTGGTACCGGCGAACGGCTTCGGGAAAAGTGCCGAAGCCCGATCCGACGATCCGAAAATCCTGCCAGGTGCGATAGGCGGTTCGCCACAGCGCAACCCTCGTGCTCGTGTTCAGGCCGCCCGGGTCGGACTCCAGGAATCGCACCAGGGGCCGCGCCCCGGCGAGCGTCGCGGAGAACAGGAGCGCGGCGAGCAGCGCGAGCGCAAATCCCACCGGCCGCCGTCGACGGAATTCGACACGGCGATGGAAAAAAGCGATGCCGAGCACCGCCAGGGTCGTGGTCGTCGCCGCGAGAAGAGCGACTCTCGATCCGGTCTGGATGACTCCGAAGACGACGATAGCCCAGAGAAGGAAGCGCCCGACCAGCGGCAAAGACCGGGTCTCGAAACGGTCGGCCGTGCTGGTGGAACCGCTCGCGGCGCGGTCGCGATTGGTCAGAATCTCCGCCCAGAGCGCACCGAAAGCGAGCGCGAGCGCGATCTCGAGATAGGCGGCGACGCGCCCCGGGTTCGATGGAGAGCCTCCGAGCCACTGGCCGATCGTCACGATCAGAATCTGCAGGATCGCGGCGGCGAAGAACACCAGGGCAAAGAGCCGGCGCCTTTCCCGGTTGCGCAGCAGGTTGGCGGCTGAAAAAAACAAGGCGAAGTAGGCCAGAATAAGAAGCAGAGAGGCCGCAGTCGCCGACGGCGCGATGGAAATCCTCGGCTCCGGCGGCTTTCGGCCGAAGAGGCTCAGGATCTCTGCGGTTTCGTGGTAAATTTTGAGGTTCACAGGGGCAACAGACCTCAGGATCGTCTGAGGGATTGGTAGGATCTGAAGGGTTCCGAGGGCCACGATGGCGATCATCGTTCCGATCGGCACCGCGATTCGGCCCGGGGAGCGCAAGCGGGTGCGGGACAATAGCGTGGCGCCGGCAATGACGAACGCGCAGACTTCCAACAGGAGGTCGAAGGATGGGCTCGCGCCGAGCCCGGGAAGGGGTCCCAGGGCGCCCGCGCCGATACCGAACGGCAGCGGGGCGATGAACACCACGGCGAGCAGCAGACAAAACGCCGCGACGTCCAGCCGCCCCGAGTCCGTCGGCGCAAATGACGCTCGCGCGAGAGCGCGCAGCTTTTGAATGGTCTTCAGTCTCATGTGCCGGGCACGCTGATGCTGATGATGCCATTGGTCCGGCGCAAAGAGGTGGGAGATTTCGCGCCCATCGGTCCGCTCCTCCCGATGGGGGCGGGCTGGCGGCTGCTGCTCGGCTCTCTCGTCCTGAGCGGCTTGCTCGTTCCGACGAGAGCTCTTGGCCAGTTGACGGGCGATCAAGTTCCTCGGACGAGGATCATCAAATCGAAGGAGCAGATCGAGAGCGAGGTTCAGAACCGGCGCTTCCGTCTGGGCCCGGTTCGCCTGATTCCGATCCTCAATATCTACAACGCCGGATACGACAGCAACGTGTTCGGGTTGCCCGCCGGGAAGGAGATCAGCGACTGGACGGCCAGTGTCGCGGCTGGTTTTCGGTGGATCGTGCCGATCGGCGCAAAGCTCTATGCCGTGGGCAATGCCACGCCGTCATACGTGTGGTACCGGCATCTCTCCGAACGGACTTTCCTCGGCGGGAGCTATTCGGCCTATCTGCTGGGTTTCTTCAACCGAGCCTCGCTCGAGGTCGGCGGCATCAACTCGAAGGACTTGGCCTACGTCAGCTCGGAGGCGAGATCTCAGGTCATCCAGACGACGCTCCAGGGATCGGTCAAGATGGAAGTGGAGGTGGTGTCGAATTTCTCCCTCTTCGCCACTTTTGAAGCCGCGAGGCTGCGGTTCGGCCAGGAAACGGCGCCGGCGGGGTTCATCGATACGAGGGAATTCCAGCGGACGGAGGGGGCCGCCGGTGGAGGCGTTCGCTACCGATTCTCATCGTCCCTGGACGTCGCGGCGTCGTATCAGAAGACTCGTACAGAGTTTGTGTTCGTACCCAAGATCAGCGACAACCAGAGCGACGCGTATCTTGTTACGATCCACTACGACCGGCCCCGCTTCTACCTGAACTTCGCCGGCGGCTATCGACACGGCGGACCCTGGAACGGCTCGAGCTTCGCGAGCTACACGACGCCGACAGGCTCCTATTTCATGTCCTATTTTCTGGCCCGGACCCTCGAGCTGCAGGCGTACGGCGACCGCCGTGTGACTTATGGGGTTCTGACTCCCCAGTTCACTCAGACGCGCTACGGGGGAGGCGTCAACTTCGAGGTAAACAAGAGCATCCTTCTTCGCGTTCTAGGGGTGTGGGGAACCAACGTGTACGGGGAGACGGGCACGGGTGCCACGTTCATACCGGGCCGCACCGACAAGACCGCCGACTACGGGGCAGGCTTCTCGGTGATCGTCTACCGAAAGGTCGTTCTGAGCGGACTCTTTACCGAGTCGAGATACAACTCGGTCCTGCCGGAGCTCGATCGCAAAGTCCGGCGGTTCACGACGGGGATTTCCTTCGACGGAGTATTCAATCGATGAGGCGGGGTGCGCAGTTTCTGCTGATCGCCAGCGCGTTCGTCATGATCCGCGCTGCGGCGGCCGCGCAGGAGGCTCCGGCCGAGTATCCGATCGGCGCCAAGGACCTGCTCGAGATTCGGGTTCTCGAGATTCCGGAGTTGAATGTCGAGCGGCGCGTGTCGGACGGGGGCGCGATCGCGCTTCCCTTGATCGGCGAGTTTCCGGTCTCCGGCCTGACGCCCACGGAGGTCCGAGCGAAGCTGGAGACGCTCCTCAAGGAGAAGTACGTTAACCGAGCCAACGTCTCGATCGTCGTGAAGGAATACGCGAGCAAGCCCGTCTCGGTGGTGGGCGCGGTGCACAGGCCAGGTTCCCTGACCGTGTCCGGGCGCTTTTCTCTCCTGCAGGCCATCTCGGCCGCGGGCGGCCTGACGGACAGCGCGGGAAAGACGGTCTATGTGCTGCGAAAGGCCGAGAACGGGCTCTCCGACACGCTGGAGGTCGACACCGATGAGCTCTTCCACGCGGCAAACCCGATCTGGAACGTTCCGATTCTTCCCGGGGACGTCATCAACGTGGCCCCCCGCCGGACGATCCGCATTTTCTGCATCGGCGAGCTCAAGTCACCCGGCGCCCTGGAGTTCAACAGCGACGACCGAATCACGCTGCTCTCGCTGATCGCCAAGGCCGGAGGCCCGACCGACCGCGCTTCCAGCAAGGTTCGAATCAAGCGGCGCGGGCCCGACGGCAAGGACACCGAGATTGTCGTGAACTACAGGCGGATCTTGTCCGGAAAGGACCGGGATCCTATACTGCAACCGAATGACGTCGTGATCGTGAAGGAGTCCTTTTTTTGAGCTCGGAGTTACCCCAGCCCGACGATTTCGCGAACGCGAGCGTGACGGCTCCCGAGGCCGCTCCCGCCGAGCTGCACCTGTCGGAGTACTGGGCGATCATCAAGAAGCGCAAGCGCCTGGTCGCCCTGTGCGTCTTCGTCGCGGTCGCGATCGGCGTTCTCGCGGGTGTGCTCACGAAAAAGATGTACTCGGCGACCGTCGTCCTCGACGTCGAGAAAGAGCGGGCGAGCCTGCTCGACGCGAGTGCCGGCGAGCGGTTCCAGTTCGACGAGGCCTACCTCACGACCCAAATCGAGCTCATGAAGAGCCGGGAGATCGCCGAGCGAGTGGTGCGGAAGTTGAAGCTCCTCGAGAACCGACAATTGAACCCGACCCGGAGGGGATTGATCCCAGGTACGCGAGACAAGCCCGCCGTATC
>JBASRI010000478.1:0-3128 GCA_049273755.1 Thermoanaerobaculia bacterium | reverse complement strand
GCCCAGGAGCTTCTGCGCGCGCTCGCGCATCTCGCCGGCGGCCTTGTTCGTGAACGTGACGGCCGCGATCGACCTCGGATCCGCGCCCGCCGACACCAGCCTCGCCAGCCGATGCGTGATGACCCGCGTCTTGCCCGAACCCGCGCCCGCCAGGACGAGGAGCGGCCCCTTCTCATGGAGGACCGCCTGTTTCTGTTCGGGGTTCAGGCCGTTCAAAAAGGGAGAGTCGGGCACCGATGGATCATAAGGGAGGAGGCAGGAAGCAGGAGGCTGGAAGCGCCCCGCCGCCTGCCGCCTGTTTTCTACTCCACCGTCACCGACTTGGCGAGGTTGCGCGGCTGGTCCACGTCGCAGCCGCGGCGGACGGCCACGTGGTAGGCGAACATCTGGAGCGGCACGACCGAGAGAATCGGCTGCAGCTCCGGGATCGTCTCCGGAACGACGACGACGTGGTCCGCGATCTTCGCGACCTCTTCGTCCGGCCGAGTACCGAGGACGATCGCGATGCCGTCCCGGGACTTGACCTCGCGCAGGTTCGAGAGTGTCTTCTCGCGCCAGGCGTCGTGCGGCGCCAGCACGAAGACGGGGAGGTTCTCGTCCACCAGGGCGATCGGACCGTGCTTCATCTCACCGGCCGGGTAGCCCTCGGCGTGGATATAGGAGATCTCCTTGAGCTTGAGCGCCCCTTCGAGCGCCACCGGGTAGTGGAGGCCGCGGCCCAGGAAGAGGAAGTCTTTCGCGTGCTGGTAGCGCCGGGCCAGCTCCTCGATCTCCGGCTCGATCGCCAGCGCGCCGCCGACGGCCTTGGGAAGGTGCGCGAGCGCGCCCCGCTCCTCGGGCGAGAGCACCGGCGCGAGACCGCGGGAGGCGCGCAGCTTGGCGGCCAGCAGGTAGAGCACGGCGAGCTGCGTCGTGAACGCCTTTGTCGACGCGACGCCGATCTCCGGGCCCGCATGCGTCGGGACGACCGCGTCCGCCATGCGGGCGATCTGGCTCCCCGGCACGTTGACGATGGCGGCGATGGGAGAGCCGGCGCGGCGAGCTTCCGAGAGGGCCGCGACCGTGTCCGCCGTCTCGCCGGACTGGGAGATGCCGATGGTGAGCGTCCGGTCGTTGACAACGGGGCGCCGGTAGCGGAACTCGCTGCCGTAGTCCACCTCCACGGGGATCCGCGCGAGTCCCTCGATCAGGAACTTTCCGACGAGACCGGAGTGCCACGACGTGCCGCACGCCAGCAACAGCACCCGGTCGTACTGCGCGACGCGCTCCGGCGTCAGCAGCGGCGAGTCGAAGTAGAGCTCGCCTGTCTCGAGCGAGACTTTGCCGCCGAGCGTCTCCGCGATCGCCGTCGGCTGCTCGTGGATCTCCTTGGCCATGAAGTGGCGGTAGCCGCCCTTCTCGGCCGCCACGGCGTCCCAGAGGATTCGGTGCACCGGGCGATCGAGGCGGCCGCCGGTCGCGTTGACGACGCGGATTCCGGCGGCGTCCACGCGCGCCACGTCGCCGTCTTCCAGAAAGATGACGTCCTTCGTCCATGGCGCCAGCGCTACGGGGTCCGAGGCGACGTAGTTCTCGCCCTGGCCCAGCCCGAGCACGATCGGGGGGCCCGAGCGCGCCGCCACGAGGACCCCGGGCTCGAGGCTCGAGGAGACCAACACCGCGTAGGCGCCGGTCAGCTTGCCCACGGCGGCGCGCACCGCGTCGAGCAGATCCCCCTTGAAGGCCGCCTCGACCTCGTGCGCGAACACCTCGGTGTCGGTTTCGCTCTGGAAGCGGTGCCCCGCTTTCGCCAGCGCGGCCTTGCGCTCGGCGAAGTTCTCGAAGATGCCGTTGTGGACGACGACGATCTTGCCGGTGCAGTCGGTCTGAGGGTGCGCGTTGGACTCGGTCGGGCGCCCGTGCGTCGCCCAGCGCGTGTGCCCGATCCCGGTCGCGCCGGCCGCCGGCGCTCCGGCCAGCTTCTCGACGAGGTTGCCCAGCTTGCCCCGCGAACGATGGATCGTGAAACCGCCGTTGGAGAGGGTCGCGATCCCGGCCGAATCGTATCCGCGGTATTCCAGCCGCTTGAGGCCCTCGATGAGAACCGGTCCGGCCTCGCGCGGCCCCACGTATCCGACGATGCCGCACATGGGCTTAGGCCGGGAATGGGGAGCCGGGAGCCGCGAGCCGGAGGCCGGCGTCTTGAATTGTCATGGGAAGCACGATTCTACCCGGACTCGTCCTTCTTCGCCTTCTTGCGGGCGGCCCAGCCGTCCTTGTTGACCTGGGGGACGCGGGAGAGGGCCAGCGCCCCCGGCGGCACGTCCTGGGTGACCGTGGTCCCGGCCCCGACGTAGGCGCCCTCGCCCACGGTGACCGGCGCCACGAGCTGCACGTCGCTGCCGATGAAGGCTTTCGCCCCGATCCGGGTGGGGTGCTTCTTCTCGCCGTCGTAGTTGCACGTGATCACGCCGGCTCCGATGTTGGATCCCGCCCCGATGTCCGCGTCCCCGAGGTAGGAGAGGTGCAACGCCTTGGCTCCCTTGCCCAGGCGCGTGGCCTTGGTTTCGACGAAATTGCCCACGCGCACGTCCTCTTCGAGCACGGAGCCGGGGCGAACTCGGGAGAAGGGTCCGACCTGCGCCCGTGCGCCGATCGAGGCGCCCTCGACCTCGCAATGGGGCCCGACGACGGCGCCGGCCGCAACCTGCGCATCGACCAGCCGCGTGAACGGCCGGATCTCGCAGCCCTCGGCCAGCTGTGTGGCGCCCTCGAGCGAGACGAAGGGGTGCAGGACGACGTCCGGCGAGAGCGTCACGCGGGGCCCGATGCGCACCGTCGCCGGGTCGAGCAGGGTGACGCCCGCGTCCAGCGCGCGCTCGACGCCGCGGCGCCGCTCGATCTCCTCCGCCGCGGCCAGGTCCCGACGCGTGTTGACGCCCCAGGCCTCGCGCCAGTCCTCGGCTTCGATCGCCTCGACTTTGCCCTTGCCCGCCGCCAGGATCTGCACGGCGTCGGTCAGGTAGTACTCCTTGGCGAGCGCGTTGACCTGGATCCTCTCGAGGGCCCGGGCGAGGGCGCCCGGACCGAAGCAGTAGACGCCGGCGTTGACCTCGCCGATGCGTTTTTCGCGGGGCGAGGCGTTCTTC
>JBASRI010000464.1:0-5781 GCA_049273755.1 Thermoanaerobaculia bacterium | reverse complement strand
GAGGGAGCCGCCGCGGCCTTCCTCGCAGGCTTTGGCTGCTTCGCCGCGCGGACCGGTGGCGCCGGAGCCTTGTCCGCCGCAGCCTTGGCGGAGGCGGAGGGCTTCGTGCGCTTGCCGGCGGGCACGGGTTTCTTCGTCCTCTTGCCCGCCGTACCCTTGGCGGAGGCGGACGTCCTCTTCTTCTTTTCCACCATTTCTCGCCTTAACCCTTCGTCACTTCCACCAGATGCCGGACCTTGCGGATCATGCCGCGAACCGCCGGCGAGTCCTCGCGGACGACGCGCTGCCCCATGCGGCGAAAGCCCAGCCCCCTCAATGTCGCCTTCTGGTCCTTCGGCGTGCAGATCCCGCTCCGGGTTTGACGGATCGTCAGGCGATCTTTGCCGCCGTCCTTCCGGCCCTTCGCCTTTTCCGCGGCGGTCGCGGCCGTCACGCGTTCTCCTCCGGCGCGGCCTCGGCCGCTCCGCGGCCCCGGCGCTTCGCCATCTCGTCCTCGTTCCTCAGGCGCAGGAGCCCCTGAAACGTCGCCTTGATCACGTTGTGCGGATTGGTCGTCCGCAGCGACTTCGTCAGAATGTCCTGGATGCCGACGGACTCGAGGACCGCACGCACCGGGCCGCCGGCGATGACTCCGGTTCCCGGCGCTGCCGGCTTTAGAAGGACGCGTCCGGCGCCGTAGGCGCCGATGATGGCGTGGGGGATCGTCGTCCCTTTGAGGGAGACCCGCTTCATGCCCTTCTTGGCCATCTCGATCCCCTTCTTGATGGCCATCGGGACTTCCTTGGCCTTGCCCGAGCCGTAGCCGACCCGTCCCTGTCCGTCGCCGACGACGACCAAGGCCGAGAAAGAGAAGTTCTTGCCGCCCTTGACGACCTTCGTGACGCGGTTGATGTAAACGACACGGTCGATCAGCTCGCGCCCCTGCGCGTCGCGCTCTTTTTCGCGCTCGCGCGGCGCCCGCGGCCCCCGGTTGCTGCTCATGGTTTTCTCCGTCCTGTTCCTAGAACTCGAGACCGCCCGAGCGGGCGGCGTCGGCGAGGGCCTTGACCCTGCCGTGATAACGGTAGCCGCCGCGGTCGAACACGACCTTCGTGACGCCGGCCTTCTTGGCCCGCTCCGCCACGAGCGCGCCCACTTTCCCGGCGGCCTCGCGCGAGCCCCCTCTGCGCGCGTCCTTGCGCAGGCCCGGGTCGAGCGAGGAAGCGTGCGCGAGGGTCGCGCCCTTGCCGTCGTCGACGACCTGGGCGTAGATGTGGCGGCCGCTCTTGAAGACGGCCAGGCGCGGGCGCTCCGCGGCCCCGCGCACCCGGTGGCGAACCCGAATCCGGACCCGCGAGCGGGCTTCCGTGCGTGCTTGCGATGTGTTCATGGCTACTTCCCGCCGGCCTTTCCGACCTTGCGCTTGATCACTTCGTTGACGTACTTGATCCCCTTGGCCTTGTAGGGGTCGGGGACCCGGAGCCCACGGATCTCGGCGGCGGTCTGGCCGACCCGCTGCTTGTCGGCGCCCGTGACCGTCATCTTGCCGGCCTTGGCGTCGATCGCGACCCCGATCCCCTCGGGGATCGGGAAGTTGACCGGGTGCGAGTAGCCCAGCGAGAACACGACCGACCTGCCTTTGACCTCGGCCTTGAAGCCGACGCCCGAGATCTCGAGCTCCTTGGTGAAGCCCTTGGTCACGCCCTCGACGTTGTTGGCCACGAGGCTGCGCAGCAGGCCGTGGCAGGCGCGCACGTGCGGCTCTTCGGAGCCGCGGGCGATCTTGACCTGTCCGTCCGCGATCGAGACCGTCAACCCGGCCGGAATGGCGCTGACGAGCTCGCCCTTGGGGCCCTTGACCCGGACCTTTTCGGCGTCGGCCTTGACCTCGACTCCCTTGGGAATCGCGACCGGCATTTTCCCTATGCGCGACACGGGTTTGTTCTCCTCACCAGACGTTGCAGAGCACTTCGCCGCCGAGGCGGGATTGCCTGGCCTTCTTGTCCGTCACGATGCCCTTGGAGGTCGAGACGATGGAGACGCCGAGGCCTCCCAGGACCGAGGGAATAGCCTCCGCCCTCGCGTACACGCGGCGGCCGGGGCGCGAGACCCTCTCGATCCCGGAGACGATCGGCTCGCCCTCGTTGTCGTACCTGAGGCCCACGCGCAGCACGGGCCGGCCCGCTTCCTGGACCTTCCGGAAGGAGGCGATGTAACCCTCCTCCTCGAGGACTTTCAGGACGGCCTCCTTGACGCGGGAGGACGGAACGTCCACCCGGTCGTGCCCGGCCCGAATGCCGTTGCGCAGGCGCGTCAACAGATCGCTCAACGGATCGCTGGTTTTCATCGGTTCACCACGAAGCCTTCAGGACGCCGGGGATGTACCCCATGTTGGCGTTCTGACGAAAGCAGATGCGGCAGAGGCCGAACTTGCGATAGACGGCGCGCGGCCGCCCGCAGACCCGGCACCGCCGGACCTTCCGCGTCATGAACTTCGGCTTCTTCGCCGCCTTGATACGCATTGCCCTGGTCGCCATCTCTTCTTCCTTGCCTACTTGGCGAACGGCATGCCGAGCTCGCGCAGCAGCGCCTTGGCCCGGTCGTCCCGTCCCGCCGTCGTCACGATCGTCACGTTCAAGCCCTTCGACTTGTCCGTCTTCGCATAGTCGATCTCCGGGAAGATGAAGTGGTCCCGGACCCCCAGCGTGTAGTTGCCCCGCCCGTCGAATGCCTTGTTGGAGACGCCTCGGAAGTCGCGCACGCGCGGCAGCGCGATGTTGATGAGCCGGTCGAGGAACTCCCACATGCGGTCGCCGCGCAACGTCACGCGCGCTCCGATCGGCATCCCCGTCCGGAGCTTGAAGGTTGCGATCGACTTCTTGGCCTTGGTGACGACCGCGCGCTGCCCGGCGATGGCCGAGAGCTCCTCCGCGGCCGGATCGATCAGCTTCGGGTTGGCCACCGCCTCCCCCAGCCCCATGTTGAGGACGATCTTCTCCAGGCGCGGGATCGCCATGGCGTTCTCGATCCCGAACTCCTTCTTGAGGGCGGGGGCGACTTCTTTCCCGTACCGTTCTTTCAGTCTGGCTGCCATATTCCTCGTCTCAGGTCTCAGGTCTCAGGTCTACGCGAGCACCGCGCCGCTCTTCTTGGCGACGCGCTCCGGGTTGCCGTCCGCGTCGCGCCGCCGGCCGATCCGCGTCCCGACGTTGCGGTCCGGGTCCACCAGCATCACGTTGGAGATGTGAATGGTGGCTTCCCTCTCCGAGATGCCGCCGGCGATGTTCTTGGATGGGTTCGGGCGCGTGTGCCGCTTGATCATGTTGACCCGCTCGACGATGACGCGTGACTCGCCGGGGAGCACTCGCAGGATCCGGCCCTGACGGCCCCGGTCCCGGCCCGCGATCACGACGACCAGGTCGTTCTTCTTGAGTCTCGGCTTCTTTGCCATCACAGCACTTCCGGGGCCAGTGAAATGATCTTCATGAACTTCTTCTCGCGCAGCTCGCGGGCCACGGGCCCGAAGACGCGCGTTCCGATCGGCTCGCCCTCGTTGGAGATCAAAACCGCGGCGTTGTCGTCGAAGCGGATGTAGGACCCGTCCTTGCGACGGTGATTGCGGCGCGTCCGGACGATGACCGCCCGCACCACCCGCTTGCCGTGCTTCTCGACGAACGGAGAGTCCGGCGCGGCCTCCTTGACCGAAGCCGTGATGATGTCGCCCAGGCCGGCGTACTGGCCGGCCGAGCCGCCCCGCATCCGGATGCAGGCGATCTTGCGCGCCCCGGAGTTGTCCGCCACCTCGAGGATGGTTCCCATCTGAATCATCGCGGTGCTCCTAGGCCTGCGCCTTCGTCACGATCTCGCGCAGCCGCCAGCGCTTGCGCTTGGAGAGGGGCCGCGTCTCCTCGATGCGGACGCGGTCGCCCACCTTGGCGGCGTTGGACTCGTCGTGAGCGTGAAAACGGCTCGTGCGCTTGATCGTGCGGGTGTACTCGGCGTGCTGGACGCGCCGCTCGACCTCGACGACGATCGTCTTCTCCATCTTGTCGGAGACGACGAGGCCGACCTTCGTCGCGCGCCCCTTCGGGACCGCATTCTGCGCCGTCTCGGTCACTGGCCCGCCTCCCCTTTCAGCTCCAGGGCTCGCCGGTACGTCTTGACCCGCGCGAGGTCCCGCCGCAGCACCTTCAGCCGGCTCGGATTCTCGAGCTGGCCCGTGGACTTCTGGAGACGCAGCTTCCAGCTCGCCTCCTTGAGCTGCTTTTCCTTTTCCACGAGATCCGCCGCGCCCTGCTGGGCCAGCGTCTCGCGTTCCTTCTTCTTCATCGGATCTCCATCTCGGACTCGCGCGTCACCAGGCGCGTCTTCAATCCCAGCTTGTCGGCCGCCAGCTCCAGGGCTTCCTTGCCCGTGGCGAAGTCGACGCCCTCCATCTCGTACAGGATGCGGCCGGGCTTGACCACGGCGACCCAGCCCTCGGGCGCGCCCTTGCCCTTGCCCATGCGGGTCTCGGCCGGCTTCTTCGTGTACGGCTTGTCGGGAAAGATCCGGATCCAGATCTTGCCGCCGCGCTTGACCGCCCGGGTCATCGCGATGCGGCCGGCCTCGATCTGGCGGGCCGTGATCCAGCCCGGCTCCAGGACCTGCAGGCCCATGTCGCCGAACGCGAGCGTGCCGCCGCGGTACGCCTTGCCGCGCATGCGCCCGCGCTGCTGCTTGCGGTACTTGACCTTGGAAGGCATCAACATGACGGAGCTCTCTTAGGCCGCCGACTTCCGTCGGTTCTTGGCCTTGTGCTGTTCGCCGCGGTAGATCCAGACCTTGACGCCGATCTTGCCGTAGGTCGTGTTCGCCTCGGCGAAGCCGTAGTCGATGTCGGCCTTCAGCGTGTGGAGCGGGAGACGCCCCTCCTGGTACCACTCGGCCCGCGCGATCTCGGCGCCGTTCAAGCGTCCGGCGCAGCGGATCTTGATGCCCTGGGCCCCGAAGCGGAAGGCGGACTCGATGCCCTTCTTCATCGCCCGCCGGAACGCCACCCGGCGCTCGAGCTGCAGGGCGATCGACTCGGCCACGAGCTGGGCGTCCGTCTCCGGCCGCTGGATCTCGATGATGTTGATGTGGACTTCGGTCTTCGTCCGCTTCTGGAGCTCGTCGCGAAGCTTGTCCACCTCGGCGCCCCGCTTGCCGATGATGATTCCCGGCCGGGACGTCTGGATGTTGACCTTGAGCTTCCCGGCGAAGCGCTCGATGTCGACCTCCGAGACTCCGGCGTGCGAGAGGCGCCCCTTGAGCTCCCGGCGGAGGTTCAAGTCCTCGTGGAGGAATTTCTCGTACTCTTTCTCCGAGAACCAGCGCGAGTGCCAGGTCCGGTTGAAGCCGAGACGGAAGCCGTACGGATGAACTTTCTGACCCATGCTTACACCTCGTCCGAGAGCTCGATCGTCAAGTGGCTCTTGCGATGCAGGACGCGGTAGGCGCGGCCCATCGGGGCCGGCCGCACGCGCTTCTCCTGCGGCCCCTTGTCGACCGTAATCCGCCGCACGACGAGCTCGTCCACGTCGAGCTGCGCTTCCTTCTGCTCGGCGTTGGCGACGGCCGACTTGAGCGTCTTCAGCACGTCCCGCGCCGCGGCCTTCTTCGCGTGGCGCAGGATCGCCACGGCGTCGTTGACCGACTTCCCGCGCACGAGGTCGGCCACCAGCCGGACCTTCTGCGCCGAGCCTTTCATGTACCGGAGCTTCGCTGTCGCTTTCATGTCCCTGCTCACGCCTTCGGAGCCGACGGGGCGGCGCCCGGAGC
>JBASRI010000461.1:0-11375 GCA_049273755.1 Thermoanaerobaculia bacterium | reverse complement strand
GGGTCCCGCCTGGAGAGGGAGGGGATTTCGGGCGCTCGAAGGAGGTGACTGTTTTTCCAACAAGGAGATACCCAAATCGGGTATTATCCAACCCAGATTGGGTACGAGCCCCCGGCGCCAGCGAAGCCCTTCCCGGCCGACCACGAGCCTCGCGGACGCGCTGTTTTCCTCCACACAGCAACGAGTGCTAGCGCTCTTGTTCGGTCAGCCGGATCGTAGCTTCTACGCTTCCGAGCTCATCCGAATGGCGTCTGCGGGATCCGGTGCCGTGCAGCGGGAGCTCGCGAAGCTGGAACGGAGCGGTCTCGCTACGGTGCGAAAGGTCGGGAGCCAGAGGCATTACCAGGCAAATCCAGCCTCGCCTCTGTTCGAGGAGCTCCGCGGCATCGTTTGGAAGACGGTCGGGCTCGCTGAACCTCTTCGCGAAGCGCTCAAGCCTTTGGCCGAGGACATCGTTGCGGCTTTCGTTTATGGGTCGGTCGCGAAGCGAGGCGACACGGCCCGAAGCGACATCGACCTCTTGATCGTCAGCGACAAACTGACCTACGCGGATATCTACTCCGCGTTGGAACCTTTTCGAGCAGGGCTGCAGCGTGAGGTCAACCCGACCGTCTATGGGCGTCAGGACATCGTCAGGCGGCTGAAAGAGGGGAACGCGTTCCTGAAGCGGGTGTTCGACCAGTCAAAGCTTTGGATCATAGGGACCGAGCGTGACCTCGCCGCTTGATCGACTGGTTGGATCCGTTCTCGCGACGGAGCCACCGGATGCGAACGAGTTCGCGGGTCTCAAAAGCTCCGGCTTGGCGCGACTCAAGGACGCGGGCAATCCGGCAAACTCGTTGCCGAGCCGCTTCGATCTGGCGTACAACGGCGTTTGCTCTGAGTCTGGCGGCGCTTCGCCATCACGGCTTTCGTCCTGATAAGCGGTACATCGTCTTCCAGGTGCTTCCGCACACGCTGGGCTTGGGGCCTGAGGTCTGGCGAGTTCTCGCGAAAGCCCACGATCTTAGAAATATCGGTGAGTACGAGGGCTCCTTCGACATCGATGAGCGGATCGTGACCGACCTGATCGCAGCCTGTAAGGCCGTGGCTGCGAAGCTCGAGGTCCTCCCGCCGCTTCGCTGAGCGAGTCTCGCACGTCGATCGATCGCGCCTCCGCGTCACCTGAGGGAGTAGAGGCAGAGCAGGCAGCCCATCCGCTTGGCAGCAGTTTCGGTGGCTCGGGCAACGCCGCGTACCGGACCGGCATCCTCTGGGGTGATAGCGTCGGCGCAAGAGCACGGATTGACAAGGAGGGATCGATGAGGTCGAAGCGCATTCTGGCGTTTGCGGTGTCGTTCGTTCTGGCGGCGGCGGTTCTCGCGCAGGAACCGGCTGAGTCGAAGGCGAAGGCCGTCATCAAGGCAGGGATACCCGTCTTCACGTCGTCGAACGATTTGAAGTGGGCGGATCTGGATCCCAAGGGTGCGCCGGGGGTCAAGATCGCTGACGTGTGGGGCGACCATACCAAGCGCGGATACGGCGCATTCCTCAAGTTTCCGGCAGGCTTCCTGGTCCCCCTCCACACGCACACGAACACCATCAAGATCGTCGTCGTCTCGGGGACGTACACACAGACTCCGGAAGGAAAGGCCGAAATGCGGATGGGGCCAGGCTCCTACGTGTTCCAGCCGGGAGGAAGCTACAAGCACATTTCGGGCTGCGACAAGGCTTCGGAATGTCTGCTCTTCATCGAGAGCGCCGGGAAGTTTGACCTGAAACCGGTGGAGGCGGCCAAAGCGGCGAAATAGGTCGGGATCCCGGGCTCGACAAGGGGCTAGAAGGGCGGCTCGTCCTGGGCCGCCCTGTTTTAGAGCTTCTCGCCCTTTGCTACGTGGCCGCGAAGCAGGTCGGCAATCACTCACCGAACGTTCTGCGGGCGAGCTCCTCCTTGAGACGTGCTTGCTCGGATGCGTCCGAGGAACGGGCGAGGCGGTCAGCGAGCTCGAAGAACTCCTTCTTCTCGCGGTCTCGGGCTTCTTCCGCCTTGATCCTTCCCAGAAGCTCCGTCGCGTCATCGCGTGGTGCCGTCATCGCGTCTTCCTTGAGGAGGTTCGAGATTGCTTTCTTGCGGGGGGACCCGGGACGACGGCGTATTCCGCCTTTGAGTCATGCACGAAGCCGGGCGCCGAGGAACCGGAGGCGTACGGCCTCGCGGTTCGGCCGCTCGATCCACGTGGGCCCGCGATCAGACGAATCTCCAGGCGCGCGTCGAGAACCTCGGCGGCGCGCGCCAGCGTTCTGATCTCCAGGTTGCCTCCTTCCGCCTCCATCTTGGCCACGGCCGGTTGGCTTATGCCGAGCATCCTTGCTAGCTGCGCCTGAGTGAGCCCTCGGCTTTGCCGAAGAGCGATGAGGTCCTGCTCGATTCGCATTTCGGCGAGGCGCTTCTCCACGCGCGCTGCCAGAGCGGGATCCTCCGCAAGCGACCGCTTCAGCCACGAGTCAAACGGGACTTTCGTGTTCTTTCGCATGTCGTCTCCGTCGAACGCCTATCCGCGACGGCCCGAGCCCGACGATTCTGGAAGTCGCTGATCTCCCAGGCCTCGCCCGGCTCATAACTTTTAAGTTATATCTCGTCCACTGGCCGACGTCAAGCCCAGCCGGAGGTACTGCGGGGGGCGGATTCCGAACTTGGTTGCGAAGGCCGCTGTCTAGCTCGGGATCTCTCGCTGCGCTCGAGATGACAGGCTCAAGCGCTCGGGATGACCAACGGCGGGCGCCGCCTTACCCGAGGCCGTGGAAGCAACCCGGGCTGGGCAGCCGAACGCTTCAAAAGGAGGAGCGCCCCGCAGGGCGCTCCTCCAGATCGCTCTCGGCGCCGGTTCGCGCCGGATCGGCGTTCGATCAGCTCCAGTGGGGCGTGTACCCGTAGTAGCTGTAGAGCTTGGAACCGTACGACCGGTCGTTGAAATCCGGCCAGTGGTTCTTGTCGAAGCCGGGCGCGTTCTTGAGCTTCTCCTTGTCGATGTCGAGGATGAGCTTCTTCTCCTCGCGCGACAGCTTCATCGCCTGCATGGGGATGGCGAAGAGCTTGTCTCCCATGCCGAGGAATCCCCCGAACGAGAGAACCGCGTAGCTGACGCGTCCTTGCTCGGGCTCGACCATCAGATCCTCGATCTTGCCGAGATCTTCCCCCCTACGGTTGACGACCTTGTCGCCGATCAATGCGCTCGCGGAGAGCGTGCTGCGGACGTCTTTGGCGGTGGTTGTGTTCATGAAAACCTCCCAAAAAAAACCCCGAGTTCGATTCCGCGGGACGGGCATCCCACCGGAACCGCATCCATTGAGGCGAACGCCCTGGCGGACGCTCAACCCTCTTTGACCCTACCGCTCGGTCTCGTTCATGTCAACCCCCATCGAGCGAGTTATGCTTCGCCGCGTGAGAAGGACCAAACTGGTCCTTTCGTTCCCGTAGAGAGAGGTGTCCTATGCGGTCCCGTGTTCTCTTGATCGTCCTGCTCGTCGTCACCGCCCTGACCGTCGTCGCGGAAGAGAAGAAGCCATCCTGGAAGATGTCCGGCCAGCTCGAGGAGGCTTGCTCGTGCAATGCCGCCTGCCCGTGCTGGTTCGGCTCGAAGCCGACGCGTTCGCAGTGCAGCGGAGGCTTCGCCCTCTTCATCGATAAGGGGTCGTACGGCAACGTGCCGCTCGACGGGCTCGGGGTCGCGTTCATCGGGGCGAGCAAGGAAGGAACGACGATGATGGCGTCGATGGGCGACTGGGACTTCGTCACGGTCTACATCGACGAGAAGGCCAACCCGGAACAGCGCAAGGCGCTCGAGGCGATCATGCGGGAGACGTCGCCCCCGGCCGCGCCCCCCGAGAGAACGCGCTTCGCCTATGTCCCGATCACTCGCAAGATCGAGGGCTCCGAGCACATCGTCACGCTCGGAAACTACGGCGGCTTCTCCGCGCATCTCTTGCCTGGAGGGATGGGAGGCGCCCCGAAGATCAGCAATCCTCCGGGTGCCGATCCCATCCACAAGGAATACCTGCAGGGCGTCACGACGAAGCAGACCTACACCGACTCCGGCAAGAAATGGGATTGGTCGAACTCGAACTACATGTACGGCACGTTTCAGACGGACAGCGACGAGTACACGAAGTTCAGCGCGGCCATGGCCCAGCAGATGGAGAAGGGGAAGTCAGAGAAGCATTGAGCCTGTCATCCCGAGGAGCGAAGCGACGAGGGATCCCTTTTGAAGACGCACTGAGACTTCAAAGGGATGAACGCCGGGCTCCGCCCGTCGTTGCCTACTGCTGAGGGTCTACCTTTGGTGGTCGGCTGTCTCGCTGCGCTCGGGATGACAGAGGTTAGCAATCCAGCAAAGACTCCCTGTCATCCCGAGGAGCAGAGCGACGAGGGATCCCTTTAAAAGACGCACTGAGACTAGAAAGGGATGAACGCCGGGCTCCGCCCGTCGTTGCCTACTGCTGAGGGTCTACCTTTGGTGGTCGGCTGTCTCGCTGCGCTCGGGATGACAAAGATGGGCCCCGGCGAGCGACGGGCTAACGCACACCGTCCATGATGTACAGATCCCCGGGGGCGCGGAAGAAGCGATAGACGTACGCGTCGCCGTTGGGATTGACGAGGGGGCTGATCTCGGAGACGCCGGTCGCGTCGGCGGGCATCAACGTTCGCCACAGCTCCCTGCGCCCGGTCGCGATGTCGAGCTTGTAGACGTTGGCGGGGGCCTCTCCCTGCCGATACACGTAGAGGCAGCGCGAGTCGCCGCAGAACTGCGCCACCCCCTCGTTCGGGCCCATTCCGGGAACGATTCGGGGCTCGCCGCCGGCGATCGGATAGAGGACGGTCTTTCGGTCGGGCCCAACTGCGGCGGCCCATTGCTCGTTCGGCGAGACGCCGTACAAGGTGAAGTAGCCTTCCGGCGACAGCGCTCTCGAGGCTCCGCCGGGGAAGTCGCGCAGGTAGAGACGCAAACCGTGGCCCGGCTCGCTCGCGGAAACCAGCATGCGTTTGCCGTCGGGCAGGAAGGTGGCGTTGACCGCGGAAACTCCCTGTCTTGGGAAGACGATGGGCTCTCCGGCCCCAGTCGGGTAGGCGACGATCTGCGGATCGGTGACGAGGTGCGCGATCGAGAGCGCCCACCGCCCGTCGGGCGATAAGTCCCCCGCCGCTCCTTCGCCGAGGCGCACCGCCGGCGAGCCGTCCATCTTGCGGATGTAAACCGAGTAGCCCGTCCCCCCGCCTTGGCCCGATTCGGAAAAGAGGAGGGTCTTTCCGTCGCGCGAGATGGCCGCCGGAACCGACCAGTCGAGCCACGTCAGGTCCCGCTCCTTCGACTCCCCGGGCGCGAGGCCCATGATCTCGGAGCGCGGGGCCATGCGCGTCACCAGGAGCCGTCCCTCGCGCGAGATGTCGTGGAGTAGCAGCGCGCCCGGGATGCGCGCCCGAAGCTGGACGGAGCCGCGCAGCGTCGCGGACCAGAGGGCCTGGTTCGTTCCAGTCACGGCAGCTGTGAACCAGATCTCCCCGCGCGGCGACCACGCGAGCCCCTCGGCCGACTCGAAAAAGCGTGAGATCGTCGTCTTGCGGCCGGAGCGGTCGACGACGGCGATGGAACCGCCGGTGTCTCCGGCGGTGGGGTGGTCGACGAAGGCCACGCGCTCTCCGTCCGGAGACACGCGAGGATTGTTCATCCAGGCTCCCGTCTCGTAGAGCGTCTTGCCGACGGGATACTCGAGGCGCATCCTTCCCGGGATGACCCGCAGGACCGCGAGGCTCTTGCCGTCGGGCGCCCAGTCCGCCCACTCGACGTCGTCCAGGATGTCTCGCGGAGCTGCCCCGCCGGAGATTGGAAGCCGCGCCAGTGTACCGATGCGCTGGAATTGGAACGGGACGTGGCGGTTCCGCGACACCGCCATCTCGCCAGACTTCGAGATCGCGAGCACCTCGGCGCCGGCGAGGCCAAACGGCTTGGACTCGGGAGCGTCCGGCCGCACGACGTAAATCTCCATCGGGCCGCCTTCCCAGGACGCCGTGTACGCCACGGTCTTTCCTTCCGGGTCGAACCGCGCCGAGAAGATCTGGCCGCGGCGAAACGTGAGCTGGTGGAACGACGGAGGCGGGACGCGCACGAGCGCTCTTTCGGCGAAATGCGTGACGAGCGCTGCGGCCACGGCGGCGGCCGCGACGAGGGCCCAAGCAGGAAAGCGTCTCTTCGCTCCAGCTGCCGAGACCGCTCTCTCGCCGGAGACGCCGGAGATCGCCTCGATGTCGAAGGCGAGGTCGTGGGCGGAGTGGAACCGCTCCTCCGGATTCTTCTCGAGGCAGTGCCGCACGATGCGGTCGACGGCCGGGTGGATGTTCTGGTTCGTGGCCGAGAGATCCGGCGGCTCCTCCCGGAGGATCGCCGACATCGTGTCGGCGGCCGAATCGCGCTGGAACGCGCGGAGGCCGGAGAGCATCTCGTAGAGGACTGAGCCGAAGGAGAAGATGTCGGAGCGCGCGTCGGCCGGCTTGCCGCGGACCTGCTCCGGCGACATGTAGCCGAGCGTCCCCATCACGACGCCCGGCTCCGTCCCGGCGGTCTGCGTCGGCAGGCCGCTCTGCTGCGAGACGCCGGACTCGCTCTCCGTCAGCTTCGCGAGACCGAAGTCCAGGATTTTGACGCGGCCGTCTTTGGTGACGAATAGGTTCTCGGGCTTCAAGTCCCGGTGGATGATGCCCTTCTCGTGAGCCGCGGCCAGGCCATGCGCGATCTGCACGGCGTAGTCGAGGCACTTGCGGACTGAGAGGGCGCCTCCCGAGAGGCGCGAGCGCAGCGTCTCTCCCTCGAGGAGCTCCGTCACGATGTAGGGCGCGCCGTCGCTGGGATTCGTTCCGATGTCGTGCACCGCGGTGATGTTGGGGTGGTTGAGGGCCCCGGCCGCCTGGGCCTCCTGCTCGAACCGGCGGAGGCGATCGGCGTTCTCGGAGAAAGAGGCCGGCAGCACCTTGATCGCGACGTCGCGCTTCAATCGCTCATCGCGCGCGCGGTAGACCTCCCCCATCCCCCCGCGCCGATTGGCGCGAGGATCTCGTAGGGTCCAAGGCGTGTGCCCGCGGAAATCGGCATGGAATCCGTCGGGATTCTATGCGGGGCGGTTTGGGGGCTGCCGGCGGCCACGGCCGCCCTTCGTCGTCGTTGGGCAGGTCTTGACAACGACCACTAATAGTGGTCATATGACCACCTATGGTGGTCGCAAGCTCATCGCCCTTCGGCGGCGTTGCTCGAACCGGGACCCTGATCGCCCTCAACTTGCTCGAGGAGAGCTACCCGCGCGAGCTCGCTCGGCTCCTCGAGCAGTCGCTCTCCGGAGTTCAGAAGGCGCTCTCGGGACTCGAGAAGGATGGCCTCGTGGCCTCGAGGATGGCCGGCCGAACGAGGCTCTATCGGCTCAACCCCCGGTATTTCGCCTTGAGGGAGCTAAGGGCCTTTCTCAGCCGTCTGGCGGATTCCGAGGACAGGCTCCGGGCGAGAATCGAGGATCTGCGGCGCCGGCCGCGGAGAGCGGGGAAGAGGCTCTGATGCTTCGCGCAGATTCGACGTTGCGCGACGTGGCGGTAGCCGTCGCCGCCGCCCTGGAGAAGGCCGGCATTCGCGCGGTTCTGACTGGCGGAGGGATTGCCACGATTCACACCCGCGGCGACTACAAGTCCGAGGATCTCGACTTCATCCTTCAGTCCGCGCCGACACGGGCCCAGCTGGACGCGGCCCTGCGAACGGTCGGCTTCCAGCGCGCCGGGGATTACTACAAGAACCCGACGACGCGTTTTTTCGTCGAGTTTCCCCGCGGTCCGCTTTCGATCGGTCGAGACCTCGCGATCCGCCCGGTCGAAGTCAAGATCGGGCACGGCAGGGTCCTCGCGCTGTCACCTACGGACTCGTGCCGCGACCGCCTGGCGGCCTTCTACTTCTGGAACGACCGCCAGAGCCTGGACGTAGCGATCTGGATCGCGCTCAGGGAGCGTGTGGATCTTGGCGCGATTCGCCGTTGGTCGAAGAGCGAGGGGATGGGGGAGCGATTCGGCGAGTTCGAGCGGGAGCTGAAGAGGCGCCGTCGGGCCGGTGGGCCGGGAGGAGGTCTCCGTCGCTAAGTTTGGCAGATTATCAGATATTCTGATATTCTGCCAAGCCATGAGTGAGCCAACTCGCATCGGAAAACGCGGAACGATCGTTCTACCGGCAAAGATGCGCAAACGCTACGGGTTCGACGAGGGAACGATGGTCGTCGCAGAGGAGGCCGAGTACGGAGTGCTGCTGCGGCCGGCGGCGGTGGTTCCGGTGGAGATCTACTCGCCGGAGCGCAAGGCGGAGTTCCTTCTCGCCAACGCGGTCGACGCCGGCGACCGCAAGAGAGCCGAAGAAGAGGTGCGAAAGCTGGGGCTGGACCCTCGCAAGACGCGGCCGCGGAAACCGTCGAAACGCTGATAGCAGTAGATGCTTCGCGTCTTCCTGGACGCCAACGTCCTCTTTTCGGCAGCCTACCGCGAAGGGGCAGGCCTTCTCGCGCTATGGAAGCGCTCGGGCATAGAGCTGCTCACCTCCGGGTACGCTGTGGAAGAGGCACGGCGCAACCTGGACACGGCGGATCGGCGATTGCGGCTCGAAGACCTGCTCGCGGCCGTTCGTATCGTGTCGGAGACCCCCCTCACGCCGCTGCCTCGAGGCGTCCGGCTGCGTGAGAAGGATGAGCCGATCCTGCGGGCGGCCATGGCTGCCGGCGTCACCCACCTGCTGACGGGCGATCTGCGTGACTTCGGCCATCTGCTGGGCCGGCGAGTCGGGGGCCTGCAGATTCAGACACCGGGCGCCTTTCTGCGATCACGATGATGCCCTTGTCATCCCGAGGAGCGCAGCGACGAGGGATCCCTTTGGAAGCGGCACGATGACTCGAAAGGGATCTCTCGCTTCGCTCGGGATGACAGGCTGAGGCACTCGGGATGACAGGCTAAGAAACACGTTTCCGGGTAAGAATGCTGACGCGTTGCACGTCGGCAGAGAGGAGGCGCCCCATGGCGAAATGGTTTTTCGAGCCCGGGCACACGGCGGCGGAATTCTGTGCGCGCCACATGATGGTGACCTGTGTCCGCGGGCACTTCAAGAACGTCCACGGCACGCTCGACTTCGACCCCGCGAATCCTACGGCAACGTCGCTCGAGGCGACGATCGACGCACGGGGTCTCTGGAGCGGAGAACCGCTTCGCGACGACCACCTGCGAAGCGCCGACTTCCTGGACGTCGAAAAACACCCGACGATCACCTTTCGAGGAAAGGGCCTCGAGCTCGTTGGCGCCAACGAGGGAAAGATGCGGGGCGAGCTCACGATTCGCGGTGTCACTCATCCGGCGACGCTCGACGTCCGGTACCTGGGCCAATGGCAGACGCCCTGGTGGGAGGACGGCGTGGACAAGGGACCCAAGACGCGCGCGGGTTTCGTCGCGACGACGCGGATCAACCGCAAGGACTTTGGCGTGAACTGGAACGGCGTTCTGGACCGAGGCGGGCTGGTCGTGAGCGACGACGTCGACATCACGATCGACGCCGAGGCGATTCTGGAGGGGTGATAGCCCTCATCCTTACCCAACTCGGAATGGACATCGGCGCCTTCGCGTTCCGCGAGGATTGAACCGAGCTCGAGTGTCCGATGCGACAAACCGACACGCTCAACCGCCGCACCTTTCTCGGCTCGCTCGCCGCGGCCGGCGCCGCCTCGTTGCTTCGTCCCTCGCGCGGGTGGGCGACCGCAAGGGTCGCCCCTACGGAGGGCCTTCTCACGCGGCCGATCCCCTCGAGCGATGAGAGGCTGCCGCTCGTCGGGCTCGGCAGCTGGATCACATTCAACGTCGGCGACGACGCCGTCGCGCGCGACTCCTGCACCGAGGTCATGCGCGCCTTCTTCGCGGAGGGCGGGCGGCTGATCGACTCCTCTCCGATGTACGGCTCCTCGCAGGAGGTGATCGGATACGGCCTCCGCAAGCTCGGATCCCCCGCGCAGGTCTTCTCGGCCGACAAGGTTTGGATCTCATCGGGCGCGAAGGGGCCCGCGCAAATCGAGGAGTCCCGCCGGCTCTGGGGCGTCCCGCGCTTCGACCTGCTCGAGGTGCACAACGTCATGTCCTGGGAGGAGCATCTCCCGACGCTCTTCGCGATGAAGAAGGCTGGGAGCCTGCGCTACGTGGGAGTCACGACGTCCGATGGGCGGCGCCACGACGTGATCGAGAAGATCATGCGGACCCAGCCGATCGACTTCGTGCAGGTCTCCTACAACGTGCTCGACCGCGACGTGGAGGAGCGGATCCTGCCGCTCGCGTTGGAGCGCCGGATCGGCGTGATCTGCAACCGGCCGCTTCGCCGCGGAGAGCTGATCCGCAGCGTCGAGCAGGCGCCGCTGCCCCTCTGGGCCGCCGAGATCGACTGCGCGAACTGGGCGCAGATCCTGCTGAAGTTCATCGTGTCCCATCCGGCCGTCGCCTGTGCGATCCCCGCGACGAGCCGCGTGGACCACGTGAGGCAGAACGTGGGCGCGTCCTACGGCCGCCTGCCCGACGAGGCCATGCGCCGCCGCATCGTCGCCCACGTCGAGAAGCTCTGATGTCGGAGTGGTGGACCTACACTCTCTCGGACTTCCTGCTTTTCTCCGCCCGCACCTACCACCGCCTCTTCGAGATCTACAACGCCGCGATATGGCCGGCGCAGATCGTGGCGGTCGGGCTGGGTGTGGCGATCATCGCGTTGCTGCGCCGCGCGGCGTCGAGCCGCGGGCGTATCGTCGCGGCGATCCTCGCGGCGTGCTGGCTCTGGGTCGCGATCGCATTTCACGCCAAGCGTTACGCGACGATCAATACAGCCGGCATCCATTTCGCATGGGCGTTCGGGGTCGAAGCGGCCCTCCTGATCTGGATAGGCGGACGACTGCAGTTCGAGTGGCCGGAAGATCCGGCCGGGCGGGTCGGTCTCTGGATCTTCCTCTTCGCGCTCGTCGTTGAGCCCCTCGTTGGCCCACTCCTCGGCCGGGGATGGCAGGGAGTCGAGATCTTCGGCGTGGCGCCGGACCCGACAGTGATTGCAACGCTCGGACTCCTCCTGCTCGCCAAGGGCCGCGGCCGCGGGTGGCTGATGGTCATTCCGGCGGTCTGGTGCGCGATCACGGGCGCCACCCTGTTGGCCATGAAAGCGCCAGACGCCTGGATCGCGCCCCTGGCGGCGGTAGTCGCATCGATGCTGGTGGTTTGGCAGGCGAGAGCGCGCGGGGGACGCTTACCGAGGGTCTGATGCGTCAACGCCCGGCGCGCTGGCGGAGGGTGAGGTAGAAGAGCACGACGACGG
>JBASRI010000446.1:0-2576 GCA_049273755.1 Thermoanaerobaculia bacterium | reverse complement strand
CGGGATCGGGAAGACCCGACTCCTCGAGGAGCTCAAGAACCTTGCCATCGTCCGCAAGATCCCGGTCCTTTACGGCCGCTTCGTCGAGCAGGATCGGTCCTTCTCCTATCAGGGCTTCTGCGAGCTCATCGAGGATTACTTTCAATCCCGGGACCCAGGGAGCTCCTCCTCCGAGCGGCCCGACCTCTCGGACCTCGCTCCGGATCTCATCGCTCTCTTCCCGCAGCTCTCCGAGATCGCCGAGCTGCGCTCGGCCGTCAGCGGCGACTCGCGCATCGCGGCCCAGGGCGGTGAGAAGAAGGCTGAGGATCGGATCCAGGTCTTCGAGCTCATGGCGCGCACGTTGACCCGGATCGCCGGTGGCAAGCCACTCGTCCTCATTCTCGAAAATCTTCATGGCGCCGAGGTTTCCATCGAGGCGCTCCAGTACATCGTCCGCCGGCTGCGGCCGACGCCGACTCTAATCGTCGGCAGCTACCGCCAGACCGAAACCGACAAGCGGCACCCCCTGACTCGCATGCTGGAATCCTTCACAGATGATCCGCGTTTTGTCTCTCTCACGCTGGGTCCCTTCTCACCCTCCGAGCACCGCTCTCTCGTCGAGTCGCTGGTTGGGGCGCCCAGGGTCTCCGATGAGCTCGCCCACCGGCTTCGGGGGGCGACGGAAGGCAACCCGTTCTTCACGAAGGAGCTGATCCGGTCGCTCGTCGAGTCCGGCGGCATTGCCATAGACGATACCGGCGCCTGGAGCTTCTCGAAAGAGACGGAGCTCTCGGCCGACGCGCTCCCGGCCACCATCCAGCAGGCCGTCGAGAAACGCATCGAGCGGCTCCCGGAGGAGGTCCGCGCCCTCCTGTCGGTCGCTTCCGTCCTCGGGAGGACCTTCGACTCGAAGGACCTCGCGCTCCTGGCGGAGGACGCGAAGGACCTCGACGACAGCATCGACCGGCTCGTCCGCGAAGGGATGCTCGAAGAGGAGAGAGAGTCGCGCGGAGACCGGCTGACGTTCTCGAGCGGCGTCGTGCGCGACGTGCTCTACGCCGCGCTCTCCCGCCGCAAGCGCCGGTCGCTCCACCGCAATTACGCGGATCTTCTCGAGAAACGCCACGCGGGCCGGCTCGAGCGCGTCTACCCCGAGCTCGTCCACCACTTCTCGCAGGCCGACGTCGCCGATAAGACGGTCGAATACGGCCTCCGCCTCGCACGGAAGTCGCTCGACGCGTTCAGCGCGGAGGACGCGATCCGCGTCGCGCGGATCGCCCTCGACTACCTCGAGGACGCGGAGGAGCCGGCCGACCGATCGCTCGAGGGGGAAACCCGCATGCTGCTGGCACAGGCCCACCGGATGGCCGGCGGCATCGACGCCGCGCTCCGGGAAGCGGAAGCCGCGGCCCGAGTCTTCGAAGCCGAGAAGCAGACCGGACGCGCTGCCGGCGCCGCCCTGCTCGCCGCGGAGGCCGCCTGGCAGGCACGCCGCATCGACGAGGCCCGACGGTGGGTGGAGAGAGGGATCGAGGGGGGGCGGGCGAACGCCGATCCAGAACACCTCACGAAGCTCCTGTCGCTCGCCGCGACGCTCGCAAATCTGCGCGGCGAGTACGCGAAGGCGGCGGCCTATCAGGCCGAGATCGAGAGGGTTGCGCCGCGGGAAGAAGCGCCCGCCGCGGAGATCCCCCGGGGCGGCACCCTCACGGTGGCCGTGGCGAACCCCATTGCCGCGACCGAGCCGGGGGCCTACGAGACGAACGAAGAGCATGAGGTCCTCGCGAACGTCTACGAGACGCTCGTAACCACCGACGCGACGGGGAACCTCGCACCGGCGCTCTGCGAACGCTGGGGGCTCGGAGACGATGCCCGCTCGGTGCGCCTCCACCTTCGGCCGGACATCGTCTTCTCGGACGGTACCCCCCTGACCGCTGCGGCCGTCAAGGCGTCGCTCGAGCGTTCGATCCGACTCTCGAAGGACCAGATGCCCGCCGCCTTCGTCGCGATCTTCGGAGTTCCGGAGTATCTCGAGGGAAAGACTGGCGACGTTTCCGGCATCGCGGCGGCCTCGGAACGGGAAATCGAGATCCGGCTACGGGATCCGCTCCCGATCTTTCCGTCCTTGCTGACCGACCCGCGGACCGCAATCGTCGCGGCCTCCACGGGGCGCGGGGCCGGCGGCCCGCTCGGGACCGGTCCGTTCCAAGTAGTGCGGCACGCTCCCGAGCACGTCGTCCTCGAGCGCAATCCCCGCTACGCGAAGGAGCCCGCTCGCATCGACCGGATCGAGTTCCGGGCGTCGCTGCCGGCGTCTGCGATCGCAGACGGCCTTCGCACCGGGGAGCTCGATATCGTGCGTGATCTCCTTCCGCAGGACCTCGAAGAAATCCTCCGCGAGCCTCGATTCCGTGCGGGCCTCGTCGAGATGCCCAAGAAGAACACCTACTTCGCGATGTTTCACACGGGCAGTCCTGCGGGGTCGAACGCCGCCCTTCGGCGAGCGCTCGCGGGCGTCGCCCGCGCCCAGGACCTCGTCTGGGGCTCGCTCGGGCGCTTCGCGCTTCCCGCCACGGGTCTGATCCCGCCTGGGA
>JBASRI010000445.1:0-2130 GCA_049273755.1 Thermoanaerobaculia bacterium | reverse complement strand
CGGTCCGACCACCAGCGGACGACCCCCGGGCAGTAGGAGACGCCGTCCGAAGGACGGCGGCAACCCAGGGCCGCCCTACGGGGCATGACATGACCATCGCCGAGAGCTTTCTTCCGGAGTTTGATTCCGAGACGGCGTCCACGCGGAAGGTGCTCGCGCGTATCCCTACGGATCGGTTGGCCTGGAAGCCGCACGCGAAGTCCCGCAGCCTGGGCGAGCTCACGACGCACTTGACGGAGCTGGCCCGCTGGGGCATCCGCGTCGAGAAGGAGAGCTTCCAGGTCGGGAGCGAAAAGGCTCCGGAGATGAAGACCGCCGCGGATTTCCTCGCCCGCTTCGACGAGAACGTCAAGGACTCGCGCGCCACGATCCTGCGTCTGAACGATGCGGCGATGGATCAGGAGTTCCGGGTTCTCAAGCCCGACGGCCAGCTCTTCTTCAAGGCGACGCGCCGCGGAATCATCCGGTTCGTGCTGTTCAACCACGCCATCCATCACCGTGGGCAACTGACCGTCTACCTCCGGCAGAACGACGTCCCTCTCCCGCCTCTCTACGGCCCGACGGCCGACGAGTCGATCTAAGACGTCACCGCGCCAGGCGGCGTAGCTCTTCGGACGCCGCCCGGCTTGCCACGACGACCGTGCCGTCCCGCAACGTGATCGCGAGCCGCCGCTCGTCGTACGGCCGCAGATGCAGGACGGCGTCGAGGTTGACGATGTGGGATCGGTGGACTTGCCGGAATTTCGCCGAGTCGAGCCGAGCCGCGAGCTCGGCGAGCGTCACGTGCAGGAGGAAGACGCCCTCCGCCCCGTGCACCTCGGCGTAGTCCCCTCTCGCCTGGATCCGACGGACGCCGTCGACGGCGATCGGGACGATCCGCTCCCCCTGCCGGGCGAAGAGGCGGGAGAGCGGGCCCGGCCCGAGGGAATTCCGTACACGCTCGCCGGCGTGGACCGAGGTTTGTCCGAGGCGCGCGCGAACCCGCTCGACGGCGGCGGCCAGACGCTCACGTCCGAATGGCTTGACGAGGTAGTCGAGGGCCCCGATCTCGAAGGCCGCCACGGCGAACCGGTCGTAGGCCGTCGTGAAGATGATCTCCGCCGGATGACGGATCCGGCGAGCGACGTCGAGCCCGGAGAGCTCTGGCAGCCGGACGTCCAGAAAAAGCAAGTCCGGCTTTCGCTCGTCGGCGAGGGCGACCGCGGACAAGCCATCCACGGCTTCCGCCACCACTTCGATCCACGGCGCCTGTGCCAGGTAGTCGCGCAGGGTGTCGCTGGCCGGCGCCTCGTCCTCGGCGATGAGCGCCCGGACGCGGAGCTCGGTCATCCGGCCTCCGGCGCGCCGTCGGCGGGGAGCTCGAGGCGCACGCACAAGCCGCCCTCCGCGGGCGACTCGAACGCCAGAGACGCCCGGCCCGAGTAGAGAGCCGCCAGGCGTTCCTGGAGAAGCCGCAGGCCCATGCGAGGGCTCGCGGCGATCTCCGCCGCCGAGGCCCCGGGCCCGTCGTCCCGGACCGCCAGGCGAAGTCTGCCGTCGGATCGATGCGCGGACACCGCGACGGATCCTCCCGACGCTCGGGGAGCGATGGCGTGGAGAATCGCGTTTTCCACGATGGGCTGGAGCGCGAACGGCGGCACCAGGACCTCGAGCGCGGAAGGATCCGCACGCGCCTCGACGCGGAGGCGGTCGCCCAGGCGGACGCGCTCGAGCTCCAGATAGCTCGTCACGAAGTCCCATTCCCGGGAGAGCGGGACCCAGTCGCTGCCGGTCTGGTGCACCCACTGGCCGAAGCGCAGCAGATCGCCCAGGCGCTCCAGAGCGGCTTCGGCCCGCGCCGGATCGCGCCGGATGAACCCGAGCAGCGCGTGGAGAATGTTCAACACGAAATGGGGGTGAAGCTGTGAGCGCAAGAGCTGCAGCTCGGCACGCGCCCGCAGGACGTCGGCCCTGGCCGCGCGCTCGCGCGCTTCGCGCAGGGCCTCGGCCGTGTGCCACGCGTATCCGATTCCGGCCAGGGCCACGTGGCTGAGGCCGCTGATGACCGTCTGCCAGAGCACGATGGTCCCGGGGGGCCACCGCGGGGAGCCCGTCACGAGCCAGCCGTCGACTCCGATGAGCAAGAGCCAC
>JBASRI010000435.1:0-2699 GCA_049273755.1 Thermoanaerobaculia bacterium | reverse complement strand
GCTCCGTCCAGACGCATCCCGACGACCCGCTCGCCGCGCAGATCCAGGCGGAGCTGCCCGCGTTTCTCCGCAAGGAGGCGGCCTCCGCGCTCGACCGCGCTCAACCCCTGCTGGCGGCGCTCTACCTGCGGGCATACAAAAACCTGTCCTTCGCGCCGCCCGTTCCCGACCTGGCGCGGCGCATCGAGCGCACGCCGCCGTAAGAACAGTAAGGCTATTCGCCGGGGTCCAGAGCGCTCAAGACCTTGTAGAGCGGCACCTGGGCGGACAGGCCCTTGAGCGAAAAGAAGCCGAGCTGGGCGACCTCGTAACGGTGGCGCACGGCCTCCCAGGTGTCGGGGCCCATCACGATGTCGCCGGGCTGGGCGACGAACTCTTCGAGGCGGGCGGCGACGTTGACCGCGTTGCCCAGCACCGTGTAGTCCACGCGCCGCTCCGAGCCGATGTCCCCGACGATCGCCTCCCCCGTGTTGAGGGCGATGCGCACCTCGAGGGCCGGCTCGCCGCGGCTGACGCGCTCGCGATTCCAGTCCACCAGCCCTTCGCGGATCTTCAGCGCGGCGGCCACCGCCCGGTCGGCGTGGTCGGGCTGGTCGATCGGGGCGCCGAAGAACGCCATGATGGCGTCGCCGATGAACTTGTCGATCGTGCCGCCGCACGCGAAGACCGCGTCGGAGGAGAGGGTGAAGAACTCGGTGAGGAGCCGGGCGAGAGTCTCGGCCGGCATTCTCTCGGACCAGGTCGTGAACCCGACGACGTCGGCAAAGAGGATCGTGACGACCTTCGTCCGCACGGCCTTGAGCTCCCCCGTGGCGTTCGCGTCGGCGATGATGTCCTCGACCACCTGCGGCGAGTGGTAGCGCTCGAGGCGGCCCCGGATCCGCTTCTCCTCGACGACCTTCTCGTGGAGCCGTGCGCGCTCGATCGCCACGGCCGCAAAGTTGGCCAGCGCCGTCAGCAGGTCGAGGTCCTGATCCGAAAAGCTTCCGGCATGCATGGGCGAGTCCACGTAGATCACGCCGATGACCGAATCCCTGTTCCACAGCGGCGCGCACATCGCCGACCGAATCTGCTGCATTCGGATCGACTCGCCGCTCTCGAAGCGCTGATCGGTCTGCGCGTCGGAGGTCAGGACCGCCGCTTTCTGTTTGACGACCATGTCCACGATCGTCCGCGAGTACGGCGTCGTCCCGTCGGCGGTCGGGCGCCTGCTCGACTTGAGGCGCGAGATGCGCAGAGTCAGCACGCCGCCTTCTTCCTCCAGCAGGAGGAACCCCCGGTCGACCGACAGGAACTCGAAGATCAGGTCCATGACCTTGTCGAGCACGGTCGCCAGGTCGTCGGCGGAGATCAGGGCCTTGGCCACCTGGACCAGGATTTCGAACACGCGGCTCTTGTAGGGGACGTCCACGGCGGCGCGGCGGCGCTCGGCCGTCGAGTCGGCCGCCGGCAGCGCGACGCTCTTCTCCAGGCCGAAGTCCTCGTTGAACTCGGCGATCGGGCGAATGCGAGTGGACGTCGAGTCGATGAAGCGGCCGGAGCGGACCGCCGCCGGCTCGTCGCGGAAGCGCAGCAGGAACGTGCCGATCAGGGCGCGGTCTCCGTCGTTCACGGCCGCCTTCGGGACGGGCTTGTCGTTGACGCGCACGCCGTTGGTGGACTGGTTGTCGTACAGGTACCAGGCCCCGTTCTCCTTCTTCAAGAACGCATGGCGGCGCGACACCGAGAAGTCGTTGAGGACGATGTCGTTGTCGTTCGCCCTCCCGATCGAAGCGATCTCCTTCGACAGGGTGACGACCTGGGTCCGCCCCTCCGTCTCGTACAGAACCTGGAGCATGGGGTGGCGAGAATTATAGACCTCGGCCCTAGCGGGGCTCCGGCTGGAGCTCGAACTGGATGCGAATCGTCTTGCGCGACGGCACCGGCCCGGCTGCGGTGCGCGCAGGACGGTAAACCCAGCGCCGCACGGCGTCCGCCGCGGCCTGCGACAGCCCGAGCGGCAGACCGCGCACGACCTCTACGTCGATGACCTTCCCCGACGCATCGATCGAGACCTCCAGCTCCACGGTGCCGTCGATGCCGGCTCGTCGCGCGGGCTCCGGATACGCGGGCTCGACGCGCGACATGAGGACCGGCGGCTCGATCAGACCTGGGGCGGGCTCCGACGCTCCGGAAGGCGGCGCGGCGAGTTTTCCCGCCTCTTCCGGCGGCTCACCCGGCAGCTCTTCCTCGGGGGGCGGCTCCTGCCCCAGCTCGAGGACGGCCAGATTCTGCAGCGGCTTGATCTTCTCGGGCTTGATCGGCGGCTTCTTCGGGTCGGGCGGCACGACGTCCACGTGCGCGGAGGCCACGAACGCGATCCCCCACGTCTTGTCCTGGAACGCGAAGTACGAATGGTCGACCGAATGGATTTCGATGACGGCGCCTTTCTCGAGCTTTCCGGCCCGCGCAGCCAGCGGATACGGCGCGAGCCGGACGTCGGAATCCTCGCCGACCACGCCGAAGACGGGCGGCAAGGCGAGCAGCGTCTGGGCGCGGCGCTTGCGCGTGTCGCGGTCGGCGTCGCGCTCGATCGCATCCGCGGGGAGAAAGCCCCGCTTGCCGTCTTCGGTCTCGACCTCGACCCAGGACCCGTCGTCGGGATACGCCTTTGCGCGCACGCCCGCCGCAAGGGTGGCGAGGGCCGCGGCCTTGGGGAG
>JBASRI010000432.1:0-4862 GCA_049273755.1 Thermoanaerobaculia bacterium | reverse complement strand
ATCCCGAGGAGCGCAGCGACGAGGGACCCCTTTAGGAGCCGCATCGAGACCCCCTCACCCCCCTCACCCCAACCCTCTCCCCCCAGTCGGGGGGGGAAGGAGACTTGAGGTCCCCTCTCCCGGCGGGAGCCGACCACCAGACCCGGCCACCGAAGGCAAACCCCCGGCAGTAGGGAACGCCGTGCGAAGCACGGCGTTATCCAGACCGACGGCAGTAGGCAACACCGGCCGCAGGCCGGTGGTATCGGGACAGGGTGAGGGCTCGGAGTAGAGTCTCGCCGCGGCTCGGCCGCTCGAGATGCCCGAAGGCAACACGATTCATCGGCTGGCGCGGATCCACACGCGCGACTTCGGCGGGAAGCGCGTGCGGGTCTCCTCACCGCAGGGGCGGTTCGCACGCGAGGCGGCGCGGCTGGACGGCCGGCGGTTCCTGCGCGCCGAGGCGTACGGCAAGCACCTCTTCCACCACTGGAGCGGCGGGCTCGTCGTGCACGTGCACCTCGGAATGGCAGGCTGGTTCTACCGGCGCCGGTCGCCGGCCCCCGAGCCGCGTCCGACGGTGCGCATGCGGCTGTCGGTCGCGGACGTCACGACGGACTTGATCGGCCCGCCGACCTGCGAGCTCATTCCAGGGTTCGCGCGGCGCGCCGTCCTCGCTCGCCTGGGCCCGGATCCGCTGCGCAAGGACTTCGATCCGGACTCCGTCTGGCAGGCCCTCCAAGGGCGTCCCCGCCGCGCGATCGGCGACGCGCTTCTCGACCAGCGCGTGCTCTCCGGCGTGGGCAACATCTACCGGAACGAAGCGCTCTTCCTGACGGGGATCCATCCCCTCCGGCCGTCGGGAACGTTGACGGAGGCCGAGTGGAAGGCGCTCTGGCGGACCCTCCGCCGGCTCATGCGCCGAGGGGTCTCGCAGGCCCAGGTCCGCACGACCGACGCGCGGGAGGCGACGCATCCGCTCTCCGGGCGGCAGTCCCAGGAGCCCTTCTACGTTTATCAGGAGGAGATCTGCCGGCGTTGCGCCTCTCCGATTCGCGAGTTTCCGCTGTCTGCCCGGCGGATGTTCGCTTGCATCCGGTGCCAGCCGAGGCGCTGATATGCGGTCGTCCCACGTAGGGGCGGCCCTTGCGGCCGCCCGGGCGGGGGCGCGGACCCCCCACCCCGCCCCTACGTCGAGAACGAAGGCCTCGTGACGGGCTGGCTCGACTGGCGGGGTCAGAGCGAGCGCGTCTTGAAGCCGCCGTGGACGAGCGTCACCCGCGTCTTCTTCCCCACGCTCTCGGAGCGACTCCCGGTTCGGCTGGGGCGATTTCCTCTCGAATCTCGAGGCCGAGGTCGAAGGGTAGACGGCATCCAAGCGGTCGAGCTCGGGATCCCTCGCTACGCTCGGGACTAGAATCCCGGCGTCAGCGAAACAGGAGGTCCTCATGCTGCACGCCGTCTTGCTCGCGTCCCTACTTCTGACTTCGACCTCATCCGGCCCCGCGACCGCGTCCCTTCCGCCTTCGGAGGCGACGGCCAAAGCCGCCCTCGAGAAGTCGCCGCGCCACGGCGAGTACGTCGACGTCAAGATGCCCGGAGGCAGCGCCCCGATCCGGACGTGGATCTCGTACCCCGAGCGCAAGGACAAGGCTGGCGTCGTCATCGTCGTTCAGGAAGTCTTCGGCCTGACGGACTGGATCCGCGGCGTCGCGGACGCCCTCGCGAAGGAGGGGTTCATCGCCGTGGCGCCCGACCTGGTCTCGGGCCTCGGTCCCAACGGCGGCGGCACGGAGTCGGTCAAGAGCCGCGACGACGTGGTCGCGCTCGTGCGCGGGATCTCGCCCGAAGAAGCCACGAAGCGTCTCAACGCCGTGCGCGACTGGGCGGTCAAGCTGCCGGCGTCGAACGGAAAAACGGCGACGGTCGGCTTCTGCTGGGGCGGCGCGCAGAGCTTCGCCTACGCCGCGGCCCAGCCCGCGCTCGACGCCGCGGTCGTCTACTACGGAACCTCGCCCGACGCCGCGGAGCTCGCGAAGATCAAGGCGCCCGTCCTCGGGAACTACGGCGGCGACGACGCGCGGGTCAACGCCACGATCCCCCCGGCACAAGCGGAGATGAAGACGCTCGGCAAATCCTACGAGCCGCACATTTACGACGGCGCGGGTCACGGCTTCCTGCGCGACCAGGAGGGCCGCGAGGGCGCGAATCTGAAGGCGACGAAGGAAGCGTGGCCACGGACCGTGGCGTTTCTGAAGGAGCGGTTGGGATAGGCTCCTCTGACCGATTCGCGCCCCTGCCGGGAACCTTCACGAAAGAGGAGAGCGTATGAGGCGAATCCTGCTCGCGGGCATCCTCGCAGGGGTCGTCGTGTTCGTCTGGTCCGCCATCGACCACATGGTTCTCCCCGTCGGGCACATGGGTGTCAAGGTGCTTCCGCATGAGGACGTGCTGCTGCCCGTGCTGCGCGCCGGGATCACCGAAGGAGGGCTTTACGTCTTTCCGGGAATGGATACGACGAAGAAGCCCACACCCGAGGAGTACAAGGCCTGGGAGGCCAGGTTCGTCGCCGGGCCGACGGGGATTCTCGTCATCCACCCCGGCGGACAGCAGCCGATGACGTCGCGCCAGCTCTCGTCGGAGCTTCTGACCGACATCCTCGCCGGTTTGATCGCGGCGTTCGTCGTGTCGCACACGACCGCGCCGTTTGGCCGGCGCGTGTTGATCGTGATGCTGCTGGGGCTCTTCGGATGGCTGTCGATCAGCACCTCGTACCGGATCTGGTACGGGTTCCCGACGGCGTACGTCCTGGGGGAGGGCATCGATCAGGTCGTGGGGTGGCTCTTCGGAGGCGTCGCGATCGGCTGGATGTACCGGAGGTCGTAGAACGAGGACCGTGGGCGACCCGATCTTCCACGTCGACGCGTTCACCGAGCGCCCCTTCGCGGGCAATCCCGCGGCGGTGTGCATTCTGTCGGGGCCGCGCGACGACGCGTGGATGCAGGGCATCGCGCGCGAGATGAATCTCGCCGAGACGGCATTCCTGCAGCGCACCGGCGAGGGCTGGAATCTCCGCTGGTTCACCCCGACCGTCGAAGTGGATCTCTGCGGCCACGCCACCCTCGCTTCGGCCCACATCCTGTGGGAGCAGGGGCGCGCCGCGCCCGGCTCGGCGATCGCCTTCGACACGCGCAGCGGCCGTCTCACCGCGGCGCCACGCGGCGGGATGATCGAGCTCGACTTTCCGGCGGAGCCGGCGACGGCGGGTCCTGCTCCCGCAGAGCTGCTCGCGGCCCTGCCCGTCGCGAAGGCGCTCTCGACCGGGCGAAACCGCCTGGACTACCTGATCGAGGTCGAAGACGAAGCGACGGTCCGGGCGCTCGCTCCCGACTTCCGGGCGATCGCGGCGGCCTGCGGCTCCGGAAGAGGCGTGATCGTCACGGCCGCGAGCGCCCAGCCCGAGCACGACTTCGTCTCGCGCTATTTCGCGCCGGCGGCCGGCATCGACGAGGATCCCGTGACGGGTTCGACACACTGCTGTCTGGGCCCCTTCTGGGGAGAGCGGCTCGGCAAGACGGAGCTTTCCGGGTATCAGGCGTCGGCGCGCGGCGGCACGGTCCGCGTGCGCCTGGGGGGTGACCGCGTCTTTCTCGGCGGCCGCGCCGTCACGGTGGCGCGCGGGGAGCTGGCCTAGCCTACGCCGCGGGGGGCGAAGTCGCCGAAGGCTGCTCGGCCCGCGGCTTCGCCGGCTGCGACACCATCTTGACGACCTCCGCGACCTTCTCTTCGTCGGCCTTGAGGGCCAGGTCGGCCTGGGCGACGATGCCGCAGACGGCGCCGGAGTCGTTGACGACCACGATGCGCCGCAGCTTGTTGCCTTCCATCATCGCGACGCACTCCTCCAGCGTCATGTCCTCGGACACGGCGACGCACGGCGTGGTCATGCAATCGACGGCGCGCAGGTCCAGGGCGTTCTTTCCGGCGGCGACCGCCCGGACGGCGATGTCGCGGTCCGTGACGACGCCGACGGGTCGCCCGGTGTCCTTGTTCTCGACCACCGGAATCGCCCCGCAATCGTTTTCGATGAGCATGACGGCGACGTCCTGCAGCGGAGTGCCGGGCACGCAGCAAGCGGGAGACGATGTCATGACGTCCTTGACACGAGACGTGGAAGAAGCCATTGGGATCCTCCTCTAGTAGTCCTCTTCGGGCTCGTCTTCCTCGAAAAAGTCGAGATCCCCGTCGTCGAGATCGGCGCCGGTCTCCCAGCCGAACCGATGGTGCCCGTGCTCGGACAGGTTGTACTGCTCGGCCGGCCTTTCGCGCGGAAAGAACGGCTTACGCTGGAACCACTGGCGCGACCAGTCGCCTTCGGCCACGGCATCGAGATCCTCGTCCGCGGCGAACCCTCCGGTGCCGATGGCTTCCCCGCGATCCACTCCGAGCCCGGTGGCGGTGCCCGAGACGACCTCGCGGAACGAGCCCGCTTCGTCGCCGGTCGAAGCCATCGTCTCGGCATCGTCCACCTCGACGCCTTCCGTGCTCATCCCTTTGCGTGCCGTCTCTTCGGGATCGTGATCGCGGCGGGACACTTTCGCCATGGAGAACCTCCGATGTCTCCAAGTTGCAAGAGTCAGACCACTTACGCCGGCGGCATGTCGCTTGCAACCTCGTCGTCACGAGAGGTGTGTATGGAACCGATCGTGGGAATTTTCGCGTCGCGTTCCTCCGCGGAGAACGCGGCGCGCCTGCTCCGTCAGCGGGGCTTCCCGGAGGACCGCATATCGCTGCTGTTGCCGGGGGGCGCCGTAACGCCGGAAAGCATCGAGGCTGTGGTCCCGACCGAGGACGCCGAGCAGCCGGGCGTGGGCCCGGCCCTGGGC
>JBASRI010000431.1:0-1971 GCA_049273755.1 Thermoanaerobaculia bacterium | reverse complement strand
CCGACCTACGGCTTAGAAGGCCGTTGCTCTATCCGGGCTGAGCTACGGGCAGGTGGCGCTTGATTATCCGTTAGGTCGAGTCTCCGGCTCAGTCAACCTCGTGATACCGCCGGCCTTCGGCCGGGTAAACGCCGAGCTTCGCTCGGCGTTGCCTAGCGCTGCGGGTTTTCCTCTGGTGGACGGCTGGCCTACCGCTTCGAAGTCTGCCTCTGGTGGTCGGCTCGCTCTATCCGAACTGAGCTACGGGCAGCGGTCGAATTATCGGTCAAATCCCGCTTCTTGTTGACCTTCCCGAGCCACCGGCGTACAAGAGATTCGTAAGGCCAAGCGACCCGGCCCTCTTTCCAGCGGAGGTGCATATGAGGACCTTGCCGAGATGGATCCCTGCGTTATGCCTGTTCCTGGCGACGTCCGTCGTTACCGCCCAGACAAACTCGGCCGACGAGAAGGACGTGCGTGCGCTCGGCCAGCAGGTTCAAGACGCCTGGAACAAGGGCGACGCGAAGATGCTGGGGGACCTCTTCCTGACGGACGGCGACTACATCAGCTCGACCGGGCGCACGGCCCGCGGCCGCGATCAGGTCAGGAAGGCCTTCCAGGAACAGTGGGCGGGGGTCTACAGGGGGACCAAGATCACGCACACGGTCACGAGCGTGCGTTTCGTGCGGCGCGACGTCGCGATCGCCGACGGCGCGTTCGACATCACAGGGATGAAGAACGCCTCCGGCAAGACCGTTGGGACGCGCAGCGGCCTGACGACGATCGTCGCGGACAAGAAAGGCGATCGCTGGTACGTGGCGGCGTTGCGGGGGATGGTCCCGTCGGCTCCCGAAGGCCTCGGGAAGTAGCGCGCTCATGAAGAAGGCCCTGCTGGCCTTGATCCTTGTGCCCGGTCTGGTCGGATGCGCATCATCGTCCGGCGGCGGCGGGGGAGCCGGAGGCGCCTTCTTCGACTGTTACGAGAACTACTGCGTCGGCTACGAGGGCCTGGGGCGTTATCGCTTGTATTTGCGAACGCCCGCGACTCCCGTGACCGCCGCCCGTGGGAACGTGACCCGCTCCGAGCCGCAAGGGGGGAGCACGCGGGTCGTCACTCGTCCGAGCACGTCCGGCCCGCGCATGAGCCCCGTGCCGCCGGGATCCGGAGGCCGTCAACCCTGATCGGGCGGGCCGCGATGCTTCGCTGCAAGGGAATCGAGACCGCCGGACCGGAGCGGTGTTACTTCCGGGTCGTGGATGCGGATCTCCCGGCCTCGGTCGAGAGCCTGGAGCGCGTGGCCCGCCTCGCCGACATCCTCCTGCGCGAGAACTCTCTGGCCGGAGGCTTTCGCGCCGCGGGTCCGGGCCTCCTCGTGCTGGAGCTTTCGGAAGGGCAGCGGACCTACTTTCACGACGGAATCGTCTTCGCGGCGATCGACGCCCACAACGATCACGTCAAGAACCCGACGTTGACGCTCTCGGCCGACGACATCCCTCCGTCGGGTTGACTTCGCACGGCCACCGGGTCTAGCCTGATCGTCCGCGTGAGGCATTTCGCCCACGCGCCGCAAACCCGCCGGGAGCGATCGCCCCGGCGAGAGGAGGCCTCATGTATCCCGGATTCATTCCCCGTTGGAGAAGCCAGCGCTGCGAGAGCCGCGCGGGCGCGGGCGCAGGCTACGGCGAAGCCGGGCCGCGCGGCTGGCATCGCGGTTTCCCGTACGCCGCCGCCGGCGAAGAAGAGTCGGGCCACTTCGGCTTTGGGGGCGGCGCCTTCGGCGTGCGCCGGCCGCTCCGGTTTCTGGCCTACAAGCTCGAGCTCGAGGAGGCGCAGGTCTCCGAGCTCGCGAAGATTCTCGACGAGATCAAGACGGAACGGGCCCAGGCCGCGGTGGACCACCGCCGCGCGCTCTCGGCCTTCGCCGAAGCGATTTCGGGCGAGGCGTTCGACGCGGCGCGCGCCGGCGCGGGCGCGAAGCTGCGGGTCGACAG
>JBASRI010000426.1:0-6227 GCA_049273755.1 Thermoanaerobaculia bacterium | reverse complement strand
CGAGCGCCTCGCGCACGGCCGCGCGCCAGGGCAGGTTCGCGAAGGCGAGGTCCGAAAGGATCGGGTTGGCGGGAGACGGCCCGGGCAGACGCCGCCACGGCTCGGCCGTGCGGTACAGGTCGGCCGGGCCGTAGAGCTGGCCCAGGAGCATCGCCTTCCCGGTGAAGACGAGCGGCAAGAGCGCCAGCGCGACGGCGAACCGCAGCGGCACTTTTCCCGCGAAGCGGCGCGCAAGGGCCACGGCGAGCGCCGCCGAGGCCGTGTAGACCACCCACAGGGCCGGCACGTCGAGTCTCAGAGGGGTCGCCTCGCGACGATTCTAGCCAAGCGGAGCCCCAGACGGTCGAGGCGATGGCGGTCCCCGAGGGGGCGCCGTTCGCGACGCTTCCGGGCGGCACACGCCGGCTGCCGGTGCGGCCTCCGGAGACGGGGGTCTACAAGTGACTCTGTCGCGCGGCAGCCCGACTGTCATCCCGAGGAGCGCAGCGACGAGGGATCCCTCTCTTCACCGGACCCTTCAGAACGGCCACCACCCCGTCGGCAGGTTCTTCGCGAGGTCGTTGTAGAGGACGACCGCCAGAAGGGCCAGGATCATCACGAACCCCACCTGGAGGATCCGTTCCTTGACGCGGAGGGAAAAGTCCCGACGCGCGGCGCTTTCGAGGCCCAGCAGAAACAGGTGCCCCCCGTCCAGCACGGGGATCGGGAGCAGGTTGAAGATGCCGAGCTGCAGGGAGATCGCGGCCATGAACGCGATCAGGGGCACGATGCCGCGGCGCGCCTCCTGCCCCGAGAACTTGGCGATGTCGAGGGGTCCGGACATGGACTTCATGCTCGCGGTCCCGCGGAAGAGCCTCCCGAGGATCGAGAGCGTCATCTTGAAGTCGGTCTCCACGCGCCGCCAACCCTCGCGGAAGGCCTGGCTCAGCGAGAAGCGCTCGAGCACCTCGGGCACGTCCGGGCCGATCTTGACGCCGACGCGCCAGACGTCGCCTTCCCTGGCTGGCCGGACCATCGCCTCCATCGGCTTGCCCTCGCGGACGTATCCGATGGCGAAGGGACCGGGCGCGTTCTGCTGGACCGACGCGATGAACCGGTCCTGGAGCTCCGTGGGGCCGCCCTGGACGTCGCGCCCCGCCACCGAGACGATGACGTCGCCGGGCTTCAGTCCGGCGGCCTCGGCCGGGCTGCCGGACACGACGGCGCCGACCCTGCCCCGCAGATTTCGGCCGACCTCCGGGAAGATCCCGGCGTCGCCGACGTCGTACTTTCCGACGGCCCGCGGCGTGATGGGTACCACCCACCGCTGGCCGTTCCTCTCGACGACGACGTCGAGCTGCTGGCGGGCGCTCATGCCGAGCAGGAACTCGGCGTCACGCCAACGGGGGGTCTCCGAGCCGTTGATCGAGACGATCCTGTCCCCCGGCGCAATGCCGACCTGCGCCGCGGCCGAGCCCGGCTCGACCACGCCGACGACGGCCGGGGCGAGCTCGTACGCCGGCACACGCACGCCGATCGCGAAGACGGCCGTATGCAGCAGGAGCGCGAGGACCAGGTTCATCGCGGGCCCTGCGATCAGGACGAGCGCGCGCTGCCAGCGTTTGCCGACCGGCGGTGCCTCTCGCGAGGTGCCTTCCGCGACCGTGGACTCGTCGGGGCCGAGGCCGACGACGCGGACGTAGCCCCCGAGGGGGATCGCGGAGACGCGGTAATCGGTTCCGCGCCACTTCTTCCCGAAGAGCCGCTTGCCGAAGCCGACCGAGAAGACCTCGACGGGAAACCGGAAGGCCTTGGCGAGGGCGAAGTGCCCGAACTCGTGCACGACGACGAGCACGGACAGGACGACGATGAGAGCCAGGATGTTGGTGAGGATCGTCAAGAAAAGCTCCTTCGGGAGGGCTAGGCCGGGCCGGCGACCGCGTGGGCCCGGCGGCGCACGATCGTGGCGGCGGCCTCGCGCGCCTTGCGGTCGATGGACTCCGCCTCTTCGAGGCTCTGGGCTGCGGGGGCCTCCCCCATCTCCATCGTTTCGGAAACCACGTTAACGATGTCGGGAAAGGAAATCTTCCCTTCCAGGAAGGCCGCCACCGCCACCTCGTTGGCGGCATTCAGGACCGCCGGCATCCCGCCCCCGGCCGCCAGGGCCTGGCGGGCCAGCGTCAGGGCCGGATAGCGCCGCGCCTCCACGTCGAAGAAGTCCAGGCGCCTGAGCGCGACCGGGTCCAGCCGACCGAAGTCGTTCGGGATGCGGTCGGGGTAGCACAGCGCGTAGACGATCGGAAACTTCATGTCGTTTCGGGCGAGCTGGGCGATCAACGCACCGTCCACGAATTCGACGAAGGAGTGGACGAACGACTGGGGGTGGATGACCACGTCGATCCGCTCGCCGGGCAGGCCGAAGAGGAAATGCGCTTCGATGACCTCGAGGCCTTTGTTCATCATCGTGGCGGAGTCGATCGTAATCTTCGGCCCCATCTTCCAGGTCGGATGGGCCAGGGCGTCGCCCACGTTGATCGCGTCGAAAGTCTCCAGGCGCCGCTCGCGAAAAGGGCCGCCCGAAGCCGTCAGCACCAGGCGCCGCGCTTCTCCGGGCTTGCCCGCGCGCAGGGCCTGGTGGATCGCGCTGTGCTCGGAATCGACCGGCAGGATCTCCGCACCGCTCTTCTCGGCCTCGGCCAGAACCAGCTTGCCCGCAACGACCAGCGGCTCCTTGTTGGCGAGAGCGAGCCGTTTTCCGCAGCGGATCGCGGCATACGCCGAGCGCAGGCCCAGCGCGCCGACGAGCCCCCCCACGACCGTGTCCGCCGCAGGGTGACAGGCGGCCTCGTCGAGCCCTTCCAGACCGGAGACGACCCGGCAGACCGCGGCCGCCGGAAGCAGGCGTTCGAGCCGGGAGACGTCCTCCGGGCGCTCGACTGCGACGAGCCTGGGCCGGAACCGGGTTACCTGCTCGGCGAGCTTGTCGATCGAGCGGCCCGCGGCGAGGGCCACGACCCGGAAACGGTCGGGGAAGGCCGCGACGACGTCGAGCGTGGAGCAGCCGATCGAGCCCGTCGAGCCGAGGATGGAGAGCGATCTCATGACGAACGGGACATTATATTGGCGTCGGGCTCAGAGGCCGGCGAGGAAAGCCGCAATGACGGGTCCGGCGAAGAGCAGCGAATCGATGCGGTCGTAGAAGCCCCCGTGTCCCGGCAGGAAAGCGCCGGAGTCCTTGACCCCCGCACCCCGTTTCCAGAGCGACTCGACCAGGTCGCCGATCTGGCCCGCGGTGGAGGCGCAGGCCCCGGCCAGCGCCCCCCGAACCGGCCCGAGCTCCGGCAGGAGCCACCAGGTCCCCGCCGCCGCCCCGAAGAGCGTGGCCCCGACGAGCCCGGCGATGGAGCCCTCCCAGCTCTTCTTGGGGGAGACGACGGGGGCCAGACGGTGCCGGCCGAAGCGGCGGCCGAAGTAGTAGGCGAAGGAGTCGCAGGCCCAGACGAGCAGCAGAAGCGCCAGGACCGCCCGGGGCGAGACGCTGCGCAGGTAGCACAGGGACGCCGCCGGAAGCGCGATGCCGAGCACGCCGAAGAGCGTCGAGGCCGCCCCGGAGAGGGCGTCGGCGGGAGCAACGCGCGAGACGAGCGGCGCGAGCGAAGCGAGAAAGACGACGGAGAGTCCCGCCGCGAACCAGAACGCCGCGCGACTCTTCACGACGACGTCCACGACGGCGCCCGAAGGGGTCTCGAAGTGCAGGGGCCCCCACAGAAGGGCGGCGCCCCCGAGGACGAGCGCCGCGGCGGCCATGCCCAGCGTCTTGGAGACGGGGTGCCCCGTCTTTTCGGCCAGCCGATAGAACTCCCACACCGCACACAGCGCCACGACGGCGACCAGAACGTTGAAAATGATCGGCGGCGCCAGAAACAGCGCCGCCAGAACGATCGGGATCGCGACCGCGGCCGCGAGCTCGCGCTGGTGGCCCAACCGGCGCCGCCTACCGCCTTCCGCCCTCGACCTCGGCCTTGGCCTCCGCCGCGCGCCCCTCGTCGATCACGCCGCCGTAGCGGCGCTCGCGCTTCTGGAAATCGAGGATCGCCTCGAAGAGGTGCCGCTTGCGGAAGTCGGGCCAGAGGGTGGGCGTGACCCAGATCTCGCTGTAGGCGATCTGCCAGAGCAGGAAGTTCGACACACGCATCTCCCCGCTGGTGCGGATGAGCAGGTCCGGGTCCGGCAGCCCGGCGGTCGAGAGCCGGGATCCCAGCGTCTCCTCGTCGATCTGCTCGGGAGAGAGCCGGCCCCCGGCCACGTCGTTGGCGAGCGACCGGCAAGCGTCCACGATCTCCGTACGCCCGCCGTAGTTCAGGGCGATGTTGAAAGTCATCCCGCGGCACGAGGAGGTCGCCGCCAGGCCGTGCGCCAGGGCTTTCTGCACCGAGGGGTCGAGCTCGTTCATCCGGCCGACGACCCGAAAACGGATGTCGTTCTTCAAGAGGTTGGCCAGCTCCTTGGCCAGGTACTCCTTCAGGAGCGACATCAGCGTCACGATCTCGAAGCGCGGCCGCTTCCAGTTCTCGACGGAGAAGGCGTAGAGGGTCAGGGCATCGAGCTCGAGGCGGGCGCAGGTTTCGACGGCTTCCCGCACCGAGGCGATCCCGGCCCGGTGGCCTTCGACGCGGGGCGAACCGCGCTGTTTCGCCCACCGGCCGTTGCCGTCCATGATGATGGCGATGTGCCGGGGCAGCTTCGCCAGGTCGATCTCGTCCAGGAGCTGCCGCTCGAAGCTGCCGGGCACCGCCAGGTTGTCGAGCTCGATCACTGGCAGAGTTTAACTCCCCCGCCGCCTTCCCCGTACGAAACCCTCACCAGCGTCAGACCTTGGGCGGCCGCCTTGGCAGACAGGCGCCGCCGGCCGCCTCCCGAAAGCAGCTCCCCCATCCGCGACGGGGGCACGCGTCCGCGCCCCGCGTCGGCGAGGACGCCGCAGATCGAGCGCACCATGCCGCGCAGGAACCCGTCGCCTCGAAACAGCGCCGAGAGCTCGGCTCCGTCCTCCTCGATCGCGACGGAATAGAGGGTGCGGGTTCCCGACTCGCGCGCGCCGCCGCGGACGGCGAAGATCCCGAAGTCGCGCGTGCCGGCAAGCCCCTGGGCGGCTTCGCGCATGCGGAGGGCATCGGCGGCCGGCGAGATCGGAGCCACGAACGGCGCGTCGCGCGGAGGGATCACGGCCGCGCGGCTCCAGCGGTAGCGGTACTCCTTCCAGTGCGCGTCGAAGCGCGCGTGGAACGTCGGCGCGGCCAGGGAGACCTCGAGGATGCGCACGTCCTCGGGCAACCGCCGGTTCACGGCGTCGCGGATGGCCCGGGGATCGCGGGGTCGCGGCAGATCGAAGTGCGCGACCTGGCCGTCGGCGTGGACGCCGGCGTCGGTGCGGCCGGCGCCTTCGACCTTCACCGGAGAGCGCGCCAGCTCGCCGAGGGCTCGCTGGAGCACGGCCTGCACGGTGCGCGGCGCATTCGCCTGGACCTGCCAGCCGCGGAACCGCGTCCCGACGTACGCGATCGTGGCACGGTAGCGGGTCGCCTCGCTCAAGAGCCCCTCACCCCCGACCCCTTACCGCCGGCCTGCGGCCGTCGTTGCCTTCTGGCGGTGGTTTGCCTTTGGTGGACGGCTCCCGCCGGGAGAGGGGAGAACGACGCAGCACCGATCCTGCGGCGAGCACCGCGAAGGGGCCGTACTCGAGGGTGTAGACGGCGGGCGCCGGAAGCCACGCGACCGGATCGAGGAGCGCGTACGAGAGCACCGCGGCGGACGACAGATAGAGGAACGCCGGCTCGCGGTTGCGGGCCGCGAACGGAAGAACCCACAGCAGGTACCAGGGGTGCAGCGTCGGAGAGCAGAGCAAGAGCGCGGCGATCGAGGCGAACACGGCGGTCTCGGTGTCCCGGACCCTCCATGCGATCGCGAAGAGGGCCGCCGCGAGCACGATCGCGAGCGCCGCCCGCGCGAAGAACCCGGCGTAGAACACGCCGAAGAGCCGTTCGGTCCAGGCCGGATGATTCAGCCGCGCCTTGAGCTCCAGGAAAAGCCCCTTCGCGGTCTCGGGAATCTCTCCGGCGTCGAGCGCCGCCACGAGCGCGGGATAGAGGGCCGCGTTGAACTCCCAGCGCTGCGCGTAGTCCGCCAATCCGCCCACAGGGTTCGCGCCGCCGCGCGACGCCAGCTCCCAGAGGGCGAGGCCGGTCGCC
>JBASRI010000420.1:0-6331 GCA_049273755.1 Thermoanaerobaculia bacterium | reverse complement strand
TCCCAAGGCGCCGCCCAAGGCGCCGGACGCGCCCAAGCCCGTCCAGGTCAAGCCGACCGAGATGACCCAGCCGATGGTCATGCCCGAGACCGTGCCGCAGCCTCTGGCCCAACCCGAGCCGGCGGCGGATGCGGGTGTGGAGGGAGGCGTGGAAGGCGGCGTCGAGGGAGGCGTACCGGGCGGCGTCATGGGCGGCGTACCCGGCGGGACCGGGGCCGGAATGGGCGGAGAGCCGCTGCGGGTCGGCGGCGACGTCAAGGCTCCCGTTCTCACGTCGCGGATCGAGCCCCAGTACCCCGAGGCGGCCCGCAAGGCACGAATGGAAGGAGTCGTCATCCTGGAGGCGATCATCACCGCCGATGGCAACGTCGAGGACGTCCGGGTCTTGAAGTCGGTCAACCCCCTCCTCGACGCCTCGGCCGTACGGGCCGTGCAGCAGTGGAAGTACAGGCCGGCCACCTTGAACGGCCGGGCGGTCCGGGTCTACCTCACCGTGACGGTCACGTTCCGGTTGAACTAGGATTGCGGAGACAGGGAGCGACAGCGACTGAGAATTCGGAAGGAGCGACTCAATGAGTTTTGACCCAATTCACCTCTGGAACCAAATGACCCCGATCGCGAAGGGCGTCTGCGTCCTGCTCATCATCATGTCGATCTACTCCCTGACCGTGGCCTTCGAGCGCTTCCTCTACTACCGGAAGGCGCGCAACCAGTCGGTCGCCTTCGCCAAGCTCGTCACCCAGTACCTCAAGCAGGACAAACTCCAGGAGGCGATCGACGCCTCGAAGAAGTTCAAGAACAGCCATGTCGCGCGGGTGCTGGCGGCGGGCCTCTACGAGTTCCAGCACGACGTCAAGAGCGGCGGCGCCAGCGTCAAGGGCCACGACATGATCGAGGCCGCCGAGCGCGCCATCGAGCGCGAGGCGCTCGTGACCACGGCCGACATGAAAAAGGGGCTATCGGGCCTCGCCACGATCGGCACGACGGCGCCCTTCATCGGCCTGTTCGGAACGGTCATCGGCATCATCAACGCGTTCCGCGGCATGGCCCTGACCGGCTCGGGCGGCATCGCGGCCGTGTCGGCCGGAATCGCCGAGGCGCTCGTCACGACGGCTCTGGGTCTTTTCGTGGCCATCCCGGCGGTCTGGATGTTCAACATCTTCATGAACAACATCGAGCGCTTCCAGGTCGAGATGTCCAACTCCGCCAACGAGTTGATCGACTACTTCATCAAGCGCCGCGGCGCGAGCGCGCTGAGCGCCTAGGAGACTTTCCATGGCTATGGGTGGCGGCGGACGCCGCGACAAGCTGCAGAGCGACATCAACGTCACCCCTCTGGTCGACGTCTGCCTCGTGCTTCTGATCATCTTCATGGTCGTCACGCCGATGCTCCAGAAGGGCGTCAGCGTCCAGATCCCGCAGGCCGACAATCCCGACAAGAAGCCCGAGAACAGCAAGCAGAAGCTGATCTCGGTGCAGTACACCAACCCCCCGTCCTACTGGATGGACGCCAAGCAGTACTCGAAGGCCGAGTTCCAGAACGCGCTCGACGAGATCTACCAGCGCAACCCGTCGGCCGAGATCGTCATCAAGGCGGACCAGCGCCTGAAGTACGGCGACGTCAAGGACGTCTTCAAGATGACCAAGGACGCCGGATTCCAGGACGTCGGCCTGATCGCCGAGAAAAAGCAAAAGGGCTAGCCCAAGGAGACCCGCGACATGGCACTGGCAGCCGGCAGGCCCGGCGAGTTCAAGAGTGACATCAACATCACGCCGCTGGTGGACGTGGTCCTGGTGCTCCTGATCATCTTCATGGTGATCACGCCGCTCCTCCAGATGGGCTATGACGTCAAGGTGCCTCCGAAAACGCAGGACACCAGCGTCGTTCCGCCGACGGATCTGATCATCATCTCGCTGACGCCCCAGAACAAGATCTACCTCAACAAGGAAGAGGTCACCGCGCAGACTCTGGCCCTGCGCCTGACCGAGATCCTGAAGAACCGCGCGAACAAGACCGTCTTCTTCTCAGGCGACGACGCCGCGAACTACGGCGAAGTCATCAAGGTCATGGACCTGGCCCGCAACGCCGGAGCCAAGAACATGGGAATCGTGATGGAGACCGTTCCGGTCGGGCAGTAGCCGAGTCCCAAGTCTCAGGTCCCAGGTCCCAGGATCCAGGTCAGAGGGTCGGAGACCGCCCGCCTTCTGATATCCTCCCCCGCCGGTTGGCCGGATCGCCGGCGAGCCGCCGAACCACACAAAACGAGGAGTTGGACGAATGTCTTTCGAGCTTGCTCTGCCCCTCATCCTGGCCTTCTCGGTTGGGTCGCTCTTCGTCGCCGGATACCTGGCGTCCTGGGTCTTGAAAAAGGACACGGGGACGCCCGCGATGCAGGCGATCTCCAACGCAATCAAAGAAGGCGCCGAGGCGTTCCTGCGACGGCAGAACCGAACCATCGGCCTGCTCGCCATCCTGCTGGCGGCCGTGATCTTCCTGCTCTATGGCTTCGTGCGCGCCCACCACGACTTCGATCCGGTTCCGACCGCGCTGCGGCTGGCCTTCTGGACGACCTTGTCCTTCGTCCTCGGCGCGGCGTGCTCGGTGATCGCCGGCTACATCGGGATGTGGGTCTCGATCCGCGCCAACATCCGCACGGCCTCGGCAGCCCGCAGCTCCTTGAACGACGCCCTCCGGATCGCCCTGCGGGGAGGGGCGGTCTCCGGTCTTTTCGTCGTCGCGATGTCCCTCTTCGGCGTCGGCGGCCTCTACTGGCTGGTCAGCCACTACACCCACGTCCCGGCGGAGCAGATTCCGCTCCTGATCGTGGGCTACGGATTCGGCGCTTCGTTCGTGGCCCTCTTCGCCCAGCTCGGCGGCGGCATTTACACCAAGGCGGCCGACGTCGGCGCGGACCTCGTCGGCAAGGTCGAAGCCGGAATCCCCGAGGACGATCCGCGCAACCCGGCGGTCATCGCGGACCTCGTCGGCGACAACGTGGGCGACTGCGCGGGGCGCGGCGCCGACCTCTTCGAGTCCACCGCGGCCGAGAACATCGGCGCGATGATCCTGGGCGCCACGCTCGCCGCGGCCCTCGCCAGACAGAACATGGCCTTCTCGGCCGGCATCGTCGGCGTGATGCTCTTCCCGCTGGTCGCCCGCGCCTTTGGCCTGCTCGCCTCCATCGTCGGGATCTTCGTCGTCAAGACCCGCGAGGACGCGGACCCCATGGCGGCCCTGAACCGCGGTTACTACGTCACGTCCTTTCTGGCCATCGTCGGATTCTTCGTGGCCACCAAGTGGCTGCTGTACAACCCCGTCCGTCCCAACGCGTGGTGGATGTACTTTCTCTGCGGCATGATCGGCGTGCTGACGTCGATCGCCTTCGTCTTCATCACGCAGTACTACACCGAGTACCGGTACCGCCCGGTCCGCGAGATCGCCGAGGCGTCGCAGACGGGCCCCGCGACGAACATCATCGCCGGCGTTTCGATCGGGTTCGAGTGCACCCTCGCCCCGGTCGTGGCGATCTCGGCGGCGATCCTGGCCTCCTACAAGATCGGGGCGCACGCGCTGCCCGGCGGAGGCCTTTTCGGAACGGCCGTGGCCACCATGGGCATGCTCGGGACGGCGGCCTACATCCTGGCTATGGACACCTTCGGCCCGATCACCGACAACGCCGGCGGCATCGTCGAGATGTCGCAGCAGCCCGAGGCGATCCGCAAGAAGACCGACCGTCTCGACGCGGTGGGCAACACGACAAAGGCCCTGACCAAGGGGTACGCGATCGGATCCGCGGCCCTGGCCGCCTTCCTCCTTTTCTCGGCGTATCTGGACGAGCTCAAGAACTACGGCGCAGAGCTGACCTCGGTCAACCTGGCCAAGCCCGAGGTCTTCCTCGGGGGGCTCTTCGGCGCGATGCTGGTCTTCTTCTTCTCGGGATTGGCCATCAAGGCGGTCGGAAAGGCGGCGTACGTCGTGATCCAGGACGTCCGCGCCCAGTTCAAGGAGCATCCCGGCATCATGCAGGGCGCGGAGAAGCCGGACTACGGCCGCACGGTGGACATCGTCACGCGGGGAGCCCTGCGGCAGATGATCGCGCCGGGCCTGGTCGCGGTTTGCACGCCCATCGCGGTGGGGCTGTTCTTCAGGCGCTTCGGCGTCGGCGCGGAGGCGGTGGCGGCGCTCCTGATGGTCGGCACGATCGCCGGCATCGTCATGGCGACGTTCCTGAACAACTCGGGCGGCGCCTGGGACAACGCCAAGAAGTACATCGAGGCAGGCGCCTTCGGAGGCAAGGGCTCCCCCAGTCACAAGGCGGCCGTCGTCGGCGACACGGTCGGCGATCCGTTCAAAGACACGGCGGGTCCCTCGCTCCACGTCCTCATCAAGCTGCTCGCGACGATCACGCTGGTGCTCGCGCCTCTGTTCATCTGACAGGCGAAGCGTAGCCGTCGCCTGTCATCCCGAGGGCCGCAGGCCCGAGGGATCCCTTTCAAAGTCACAATGCGGCTGTTAAAGGGATCCCTCGCTGCGCTCGGGATGACAGGTCAGACGAACCGGCTCAGGACCTCGTTGGAGACGAGGAACCCGCGCTCGGTGAAGCGAACGCGGGCGTCAGCGCGCTCGAGGATCCCGGCCGACAGCCATTCCTCGTAGTCGGCGCGGAGGCGTCCGTCTTGCCCGCCGGCGACGAGCGCTTCGATCGCCTCGCGGGGGACTCCTTCGGCGAGCCTGAGTCCGAGGAAGACCGTTTCGCGGGCGGCTTCGGCCTCGCCGACGGGGGCGTCGACCGCCCGCGGACGCCGCCCCTGCGAGACCGCCGCGAGGTAGCCCTCCAGCGACGAGACGTTGGCGCGGCGGCGCCCGTTCCAGAGCTCGTGGGCGGCGACGCCGAGGCCCAACGTGGGCGCGCGCGTCCAGTACTTGAGGTTGTGGCGGGACTCCCGGCCGGGTCTTCCCCAGTTCGAGATCTCGTAGTGGAGGAATCCCCGCGCCAAAAGCGTCTCCCCCATCTCGAGCCAGAGGTCGGCCTGCGTGTCGTCGGGCAGATACCTCTCGGGATGGAGACGCCGGTCCTCCTCGACGAGCTTCGACTTGTCGGTTTCGAGCAGGTACACGGAGACGTGCCCGGCGCCCGCCTCGACCAGGCCCGCGAGGCTCCCGCGGAAGCTCTCCGGGGTTTGGAAGGGCAGACCGAGAATCAGGTCTCCCGAGACGGACACCCCCGATCCGGCCAGAAGCGCGACCGCCGCGCGCGCCCGCCGCGCGTCGTGCCGCCGCCCCACCGCGGCAAGCTCCCGATCCTCGAGGGACTGTACGCCCACCGAGATCCGGCTCACGCCCGCGGCGATCCAGAACCGCGCGGCCTCTTCCGTCACGTCCTCCGGGTTCGCTTCCAGCGTGACCTCCGCGTCGGGAGCGACTGCGAAGCGCGCGTGGAGCAGCGCCAGGAGCCGCTCGATCGCGGCCGGAGGCAACAGAGACGGAGTGCCCCCACCGAGGTAGACCGAGTCGAACGCGGTTGCGCCGGCCTCCGCCGCTGCCAGGCCGGCCTCCGCCTGGAGCGCGTCGAGGTAGGCGTCGCGGGACGAGCCGTCGGTCGTTACGACAAACGCGCAGTAGCCGCAGCGCGAGGCACAGTACGGCAGGTGGACGTAGACGCCGGCATTCGTCATGACGCGCCCGCCAGGGCCGCCTCGGCTTCCTCGCGGATCTCCTCGGAGAAGGGGAACACCTTGCGGAAGTTGCCTTCCCGCGCGACCGCGGCGAGATCCCGCGGGGACTCGTCGATCCAGCGCACGGCGGCGTGCAGCAGCGCCGCACGATGGTCGCCCGCCCCCGAGGTCTCGGCGATCTCCTCGAGGCGCGCGGCGGCCCGGACGTTCCCCGCCGGGGTCCGCCTTCCGGTCGGCCGCGGCGGCAGGAGGGCGAGCCCCTGGGCGGCGCACGCCGCGCGGAACGCCGAGAGCCTGCGGGCCATTTCGTCCGGCCAGTCTCCGTGGTGGATGACCTCGAAGAACCGGTCCGCCGCTTCGGGCTCGGCGGCCGCCCGCGCCTCGACGATGGCGCGCCGTCCCTCCCCGTCGGAGGCCGGAATGATCGCCGAGAGCGATGCCGCGCCGCAGGCCCGTGCCGCCGCGGCGAGCGACTCGATTTCCTCGGGGTCCCCCGTCCAACCTGGAAGCAACGGAACCAGAGCGGCCGCGGCCAGGCCCGCGGCGCGCGCCGGAGCGAGGCCGGGGAACGCCGCAGCCGCGTGTCCCGGACGCCAGGAGCACAGGACGACGGCAGCGTGCCCTGCGGTCTCCGGCAGGCCTTCCGCCCCGGGAT
>JBASRI010000527.1:0-3178 GCA_049273755.1 Thermoanaerobaculia bacterium | reverse complement strand
GGAGAGGCGCTGCGCCGTGCCGTCGAGACGGACAAGGCCGAGGACGTCGTCGCCGCCGCCGAGATCTCGCTGGGCCGTCTGCGGGCTCCGGGCGCGAAGGAGTTCCTGACGCGGCAGCTCGACCGGCGCTCCCGCTGGTGGGACTCGGTTCGGCTGGGCGGGCTGCTCGGGCTGGGGAAGCTCCAGGACGTTTCGCTCGCGTCTTTGTTCGCGACCTATACCGACCCGAAGTACGTCCAGGAAGTGCGCCTCGCGGCGTTGAACGGCTGGGTCGCAGCGGCGCCCGAGGATCCGAGCCTCGCGGGACGCCTGCGCACGCTGACGTCCGACCGCAATCGCTCCGTTCGACTGGACGCGATCCAGAAGCTCGGCAAACTGCACCGCGCGGAGGACGTCGAGCTTCTGGAGTCGCTCACGCGGGATCCGGACGCCAACGTCTCGCAGTTCGCGAAGGACGGAATCGAAGAGCTCCGGCAGTTCGTCCCGGCGAGGAACTGAGGCGATTCGGCGCGGAGGGTCTTCCCGGCGCCCGGCTACGCCGCCGCTTCCCCGTCTCGCACGATTCGTCCGTCGCGGATCTCGACGATGCGGCTGGCGCGCCGCGCCAGCGACATGTCGTGCGTGATGACCACGAGGGTCGAGCCCTGCTGCCAGAGCTCCGAGAAGAGCTGCATGATGTCGCCGCCGGCCGAAGTGTCGAGATTGCCGGTCGGCTCATCGGCGAGCACGACGTCCGGCTGCATCGCCAGCGCCCGAGCGATCGCCACGCGCTGCATCTGGCCGCCGGAAAGCTCGGTAGGTTTGTGGTCCATGCGGTCCGCGAGGCCCACGCGGGAGAGCAGCTCCTGGACCCGCTCGCGCCGTTTCCGGGGAGCCACGCCGCCGAACAGGAGCGGCAGCTCCACGTTCTCGAACGCCGTGATCTGGGGCAGCAGGTTGAACCCCTGGAACACGAACCCCACGCGGCGGTTGCGCACGTCGGCGAGCGCATCGCGGGTGAACTTCGAGACGTCTTCGCCGCCGAGCCGGTAGCTCCCGTCCGTCGGCGTGTCCAGGCACCCGATCAAGTTCATCAGCGTCGACTTGCCCGAGCCCGAGGGCCCGACGACCGCGACGAACTCGCCTTTGGCGACGGCGAGGTCGATCCCCTTGAGGGCTTCGACCTTGACCTTGCCTGTGTCGTAGACCTTGCGGATGGACTGCATGTCGATAATCGATGGGGTCACGTCGCCTCCGTTCACTCGTAGCGCAGCGTCGAGGCCGGATCGATCGAGGCGGCGCGCCGCGCGGGGAAGTATCCGGCGAGCAGGCCGCACGTCCCGAGGATCGCGATCGTGGCGATGCCGATGGGCCATGACAACGTTGGGCGGCCCATGAATTCCAGGACGTCGTTGCCTTCGATTGGGAGGTACGACAGGCCCGTCACGATCAGGATCGCGATGAGCGCCCCGACGACGCCCCCGACGAGCGTGTAGACCAGTCCTTCCAGGATGAACGGGCCCGTGATCCAGCCGCGACGCGCGCCGAGAGCCATCTTGACGCCGATCTCCTTGGTGCGCTCCTTGACCACGGCGTACATGATGTTGGCCACGCCGACCCCGCCGATGATGAGCGTCAGCGCGCCGATCACGCCGAAGAAGATCTCGAGCCCGAGCAGGATCTTGCCCTGCATCTTCTGACCCTTGACCGTGTCCCAGAGGCCCCAGACCCGCGGATCCTCCGGGTCGAAGCCGAGGCGCGGGCCGAGCACCTCGTTGAAGTGCTTGAGCGCGGCCGGCATGTCGTCTTCCTTCTTCACGCGGAAGACGACCACGTTGAGGTTGTTGCCCAGGACCGCCTTGAACGTCGACTGCGGAATGATCGCATGCGTCGCGTCCGGGCCGCCGTACGTCGAGGACTGGCGCTTGCGCTGCATGACGCCGATGACCGTGAACGGCGAGTTGTTGATCAGGACCGTCTTGCCGAGGGGGTCCTCGGGGCCGAAAATGTCTTTGGCCATCTCGTTGCCGAGAAAGACGACGCGGCGCTTCTCGTCCTCGTCGTTGGGATTGATGAACCGTCCGCGCGCCTTCGGGAAGTGTTTGCGGGCATCGCCGTAGTCGAACCGCGTGCCGATGACGCGGCCGTTGACGGTCTTGCGCCCGTAGGTCAGCGCCGTGCGCCACGAGGTCAGCTCTCCCCAGATCGCGTCGAGCTCGGGCAGGCGCTCGCGAGCCCAGTCGATGTCCTCGAGCTTCGGCCGGATCGGACGTCCCTCGGGCAGTCCCTTGTACGGCTTGGAGGTCTCGCCGGGCCACATGATCGCGAGGTTGTTCCCCATGGCCTGGTCGTTGGACATCATCTGCCGCTTCAGGCCTTCGCCGAAGGCCAGCAGCATCAGGATCGTGACCGTGCCCCACGCGAGCGATGCAATCGTCAGCGTGGCGCGCTTCTTCTGCAGCCGCGCCGACGACAGGAAGAGCTGCAGGATGACTACGAGATGACGTCTTTTGGGGCGCTCGTCGCGCCCGACGAGAGCGGAGAATTGTCCCGGCGGCCGATCCGCGGAGCCACCCTGACCGACCGATGGATCACTCATCAGAAGGGCCTCACAGCTTCATCGCCACGACGGGATCCAGGCGCGAGGCGTCGCGCGCCGGGAAGTAGCCCGCGAGCAGGCCGGTGACGCCCAGAATCGCGGCCGTGAGGGCGGCGACGGAGAGCGAGAGGTCCGGATCGCCGACGAACTCCGTCACGCCGAACTTGGGAAAGACGGCGCACACGGTGAAAGAGATGAAGAAACCGAGGGCGCCGCCCAGCCCCGTGATGAGCAGCGTCTCCATCAGCAACTGGCGCAGGAGCCAGCGGTCGCGCGCGCCGAGCGCCATCTTGATGCCGATCTCCTTGGCGCGCTCTTCGACGACGACGTTCATGTTGTTGGAGACCCCGATGCCGCCGACGATGAGCGTGAAGGAGCCGATGATCCCGAGGAAGAGGCGGAACGACAGGAAGAACGTGGCGAAGAACTTGAGGTTCTCGGTGGTGTCCCACACGGAAAACGCTTCCTTGTCGTCGGGGTTGAAGCGCTGCCGCTGCGCGATGACGCGGCGCACATCGTCGGTGACCTGCTCGGTACGACCGACGATCCTGGCCTGATAGATCAGATTGTCGACCCACTTTTCGCCGGTGATCGCCCGGT
>JBASRI010000414.1:0-2425 GCA_049273755.1 Thermoanaerobaculia bacterium | reverse complement strand
CGGTCCTTCCGCGTGGCCCCAGCGCTCTCGCGCCTGATCCCCAGCGGCTTCTCGATGCGTCTCTCGGACACGCCCGAGGACTACTTCGCGCTCCTGGCCACGCTCTGATCACCCGACGGGCCGTCGCTCGGAACCGTAGAGCCGCCGTGTCATCTGGAGGACGGTCGGCGCGTCGGTCTCGGGGCTGCGTAACCTGGAGCAGCGCGCCGCCGACCCGGTAGGCATCTCCGATCGAGAACCGCGATCTTCAAGGAACCCGTGCTCGGGCGCGTGCGGGTCGGCCGGTTGCGAGAGCAGCGTCATCGAAGCCGACTCCATAACCTTCACAAGTAAATTGGACAGTTACAGGAAGTGGAGGTTCGGCTTTTTTTCCACTTGACACTCAAAAGTAAATTAGTGTTTAGTTACTTACTTATGGGGCGCACCCCGCGCGTGACGCGCGAAGAGGTCCTTTCCGCCGCGCGGGAGACGTTCGTCGAGCGCGGCTACGAGGGCGCCACGCTGGCGGCCATCGGCGCCAAGCTCGGCGTCTCCGCCGCGGCGCTGTTGCGGCACGCGCCGACCAAACGCGATCTCTTCATCGCGTGCATGGGCGAGGGCGAGGCCGAGATGACACCGCTCGCCTTTCTCGACGACCTGGACGGGTCCGAGGATCCCCGGCGCGTTCTGCGGCGGGCCGCCGAGACGATGATCCCGTTTCTCGAGTCGAAGATCCGGCAGGTGATCGCGCGGTTCGTCTACTTCAAGACCGTCCCGGGAATCGGGCCGATGCCGCTGCCGTTCGACCCGTCGGCGCGCCCCACGCCGCCCCAGAAGAACCTCAAGTTCCTCGAAAACTACATGCGCCGGGCGGCGCGCCGCGGTCGGCTCCGGGTCGAAAGCCCCCGAGCGGCCGCGATGGCCTTTCTCGCCAACATCCACTCGTACGTCTTCCTCCAGCACGTGATTCCCGTTCTCGACGAGCCGTTGCCGCTCGAGGAGTACCTCGACACCGTCCTCGATGTCTGGACCCGTGGCGCGGTCGTGCGCGGCCGGAAAGGAAAGACCCCATGAGACGCCCGCTCCTAGTCCTCATCGCGGCGGCGCTGCTGGCAGCGGCGTGCCGGAAGGGCGACGACGACAAGGTCGTTCACCTGAAGGGGCGGATCGAGGCGCCGCTGGTGGACCTCGCGCCCAAGGTCGCCGGCCGCGTCGTCGAAGTGCGCGTTCGAGAGGGGGACCGGGTCAAGGCCGGGGATCTCCTCGCGCGGCTCGACCTGGGCGACACGGCGCTGGCGGTCGAGCGCGACCTCCATGGCGCGCGCTCGGCCCAGGCGCGGTACGAGGACCTCGCTTCCGGGAGCCGTCGTCCGGAGATCGCGGCCGCCGAGGCCGAGGTCGCGGACCGCCGCGCGGCCGTCGCCTTGGCGAAGAAGGAGCTCGAACGCCAGCAGCAGCTTCTGTCCAAGGACATCGGCACGCAGCGCGACTACGATCTCGCGAAGACGGATCTGGAACGGGCGCAGGCCGCTCTGAAGGCGAGCGAGGAGCGCGCGAGGCTGACGACGGAGGGCTCGCGGCAACACCAAACCGAGCAGGCGCGCTTCGAGGCCGACCGCGCGAAAACGCAGCTCAGGCAGTCCGAGACGGTGGCGAAGGAGGCGGAGATTCGCGCTCCGGCCGACGGAGTCATCCTGCACCGGATGGCCGAGCCGGGCCTTCTGCTGACCCCCGGCCAGCCGGCCTTCACGATGGCGTTCGGCGATCGCCTCTACGTGCGGACCTTCTTGCCCGAGAGCAAGCTCGGCCGCGTGAGGACCGGGCAAAGCGCCACGGTCACGGTGGACGCTTTTCCGGGGAAGAGCTTTCCGGCGCGCGTCGCGGAGATCTCGCCGGACGCGGAGTTCACGCCCAAGGCCGTCGAGACCAAGGAAGAGCGCGTGAACCTGGTCTACGCCACCAAGGTGGATCTGCTCGACGGCTGGAAGGCGCCACTGGTCCCGGGGCAGCCGGCCGACGTCGCGGTTTCGGTGGAAAGCAAGGGCCCGAGATGATCGAGGCCCGCGGGCTCGTCCGCAAGTTCGGCCCGAAGGAGGCCCTGCGGGGGATCGACCTCACGATCGCTCGCGGCGAGATGTTCGGCCTCATCGGGCCCGACGGGGCGGGAAAGACGACGCTTTTCCGCCTCGTCGCCGGGCTGCTCGAGCCGACCGCCGGCACGGTCCGGCGCGACCCGTCTGCGAGCTTCGGCTTCGTTCCCCAGCGCTTCGCGCTCTACGAAGAACTCTCGATCGACGAGAACCTGGAGCTGCGGGCGAAGCTGTACGACGTCCCGAGGGACGAGGCGCTCCGGCGCGCGGCCGAGCTTCTGACCCGCGTCGGCCTCGAGCGCTTTCGCGGCCGGCTCGCGGGGGCGCTCTCGGGCGGCATGAAGCAGAAGCTCGCG
>JBASRI010000526.1:0-5484 GCA_049273755.1 Thermoanaerobaculia bacterium | reverse complement strand
GGTGTCTCGAGCCCCCGGGCCGCGATCGCCCGGATCAGGACCGGCGGCACGGCCGGCAGGTCCACGGCGAGGACGAAGACGCGGTCCTTCGCCTCCTCGAGCGCGCGCGCGAGGCCGTGGATCGCGGCGTGCTCCGGCACGCCGTCCAGAATCACCCGCGCGGACCCGGCGGCGCGCGACGCCTCCTTGGCGACGACGAAGACGTCTTCGAAGATCTCGGACAGCTTCGCCACCTGAAACTCGAGGAGCGTGCCCGCTCCGTACGGCAGCGCCGCCTTCGGCCGGCCCATCCTCCGCGACGCCCCGCCCGCGAGCACGGCCGCCGGCATCCGGATTCTCATCTCACGTCGGATGCTAGCATCCGACCGGCTCATGATCTCGGTCGTCGTCCCGGTCAAGGACGAGCCGCCGGAAGCGCTCGAAGCGCTGAGGCGGTTGGCGGCGACGCCGGAGGCCGAGCTCCTCCTCGCCTTCGGATCCGGAAGCCGCGGCGCGCGTCTGGCAGAGGCGGCGCTCCGCGCGCGCGGGGAAGTCCTCTTCTTCGTGCACGCCGACTCGAGGCCGCCCGAGCGGGCGCTCCAGATCATCCGCGACTGCGTCGACGCCGGCGCCGCGGCGGGAGCGTTCTCGCTGCGCTACGAGGCGGAAGACGCCCGCATGCGCTGGATCGCGTGGTGGGCCAACCGGCGCTCGCGCCTCTTCGGTCTGGCCTTCGGGGATCAGGGGATCTTCTGCCGGAGGGACGCCTACCTCGCGGCCGGCGGCTTTCGCGACCTCCCGGTCTGCGAGGATGTCGACCTCGTGCGGCGGATTCGGCGCGCGGGGCGCTTCGTGATCCGGCCCGAGGCCACGACGACCTCGGCACGGCGATACCGCGAGCGCGGGGCGCTGCGCCAGGTCCTGCGAGTCTGGAAAGTTCTCGCCGGCTACTACCTCGGCGTCTCCCCCGCCCGCCTGTCCGACTGGTACGAGCGCTGAACGAGGGCTATTTGCCTTCGCCCCCGAGGATGAGGGGCAGCCCCTTCGCGTTACCGACCACGATGACCTTGGTGTTCGGGCTCATCGCGAGCTTCTCGGTGGCCTCGATTCCCTTCCACTCGAGTAACTGCGCCGAGATCCCCTGCGCCACGATCCTCTGGAAATCGGAGATGCCCTGCGCCTCGATCCGCTTTCGCTCAGCCTCCTGCTGCTCCTTCTGGAGAACGAACTTCATCTGCTCGGCTTCCTGCTCGCGCTTCAACTTCTCCTGGATCGCGTTGGCGACGATCGGAGGCAGGCCGATCTTCCGCAGCAGAACCGCCTCGGCGATGATCCCGCGCCCGCTCGCCATCTTGTTGAAGAGGTCGAAGGTCTCGCGGGCGATCTGCTCGCGCTCGGCCGAGTACAGCGCCTTGGCCTCGTAAGACGCCGTGATCTCGCGGATCGCCGAGCGGATCTGCGGATGCACGGTGATCTCCTGGTAGTTCGTCCCGACGGTCCGGTACATCTCGGCCGCCTTGGCGGGGTCGAGCCGGAATAGGAGCGAGCCTTCCAGGTCCATCATCAGGCCCTCCTTCGAGGGCACTTCGGTCGTCTCCTTCACCTCCTGCGTCTGGATCGACATCTTGTGGACCCGCGTGAACGGGAACACGAGGTGCACGCCGGCGGGCAGCACGGTCGGAGAGACGTTGCCGAAGAAATCCTTGACGCCGACGTGCCCGGCGGGAACCACCGTGATGGGGCCACCGATGACGAGCAACACGAAGATCGCGATCGCCAGGATCGCCCGGCGCACGAACTTCGGACCGGGGCCCGAGGGCGGAACGAACTCGAAGGTCTTGGCCATGCAGTTCTCCTTCTCTTTCCGAAGAGGCTAGAGGCGGAGGATATGCGGATTCCGGCCGGGGGCGGGAGGCTAGACGAGCTTCAAGAGGTGGCCCATCTTGTTCTTCTTGGCTTCCAGGTACTTGCGCGAGCGGTCCGTGGGGTGGACCTCGAGCGGCACGCGCTCCACGATCTCCAGGCCGTAGCCGTCGATGGCGACGTACTTGGACGGGTTGTTCGTCATCAGACGCATCTTTCGCACACCGAGGTCCCGCAGGATCTGGCAGCCGACGCCGTAGTTGCGGATGTCGGGCGGGAAGCCGAGCTTCTCGTTGGCGGAGACGGTGTCGTGGCCCTGGTCCTGCAGCTCGTAGGCCTTCAGCTTGTTCAGGAGTCCGATCCCGCGCCCCTCCTGGAGGAGGTACAGGAAGACGCCCCGGCCCGCCTGCACGATCTTCTCCATGGCCAGCTCGAGCTGCTCGCCGCAGTCGCAGCGCGCGGAGCCGAAGACGTCGCCCGTCAGGCACTGCGAGTGGACGCGCACGAGCACCGGCTCCTCTTCCGAGATTTCGCCATGCACCAGCGCGAGGTGCTCCTCGTGCGTCACTTCGCTGCGGTAGGCGTAGAGATGGAAGTCGCCCATGCGGGTCGGCAGGTGGGGGGCGGCGATGCGCTCGACCAGCCGCTCGGTCTTCATCCGGTAACGGATGAGATCCGCGACGGTCACCATCACGAGGCCGTGCCGCGCGCAGAACTTCGCGAGGTCCGGCACGCGCGCCATCGTGCCGTCTTCGTTCATGATCTCGCAAAGGACCGCCGAGGGATTCAACCCGGCGATCCGCGCCAGATCGACCGAAGCCTCGGTCTGGCCCGCCCGCTTCAGGACGCCGCCGCGCGCGGCGCGCAGGGGAAACATGTGTCCCGGCCGGTTCAGGTCCGAGGGCCGGGTCGCCGGGTCGATCGCCGTGAGCACCGTCGCGGCCCGGTCGGCCGCCGAGATTCCGGTGGTCGTCCGGCCCCGAGCCTCGATCGAGACGGTGAACGCCGTCCCGAAGTTGGACGTGTTTTCCTCGACCATCGGAGGCAGCCCCAGCGCCTCGCAGCGCTCCTCGGTCAACGCGAGACAGATCAGGCCGCGCCCCTCCCGCGCCATGAAGTTGATCGCCTGGGGCGTGACCCTCTCGGCCGCCATGACGAGGTCGCCCTCGTTCTCGCGGTCCTCGTCGTCCACGACCACGACGAACTGGCCGGCGCGCATCGCCTCGACGGCCTGCTCGATCGTGGCGAAGGGAGAGGCTTCTCGATCCGTCATCCCTTCATTCTCTCACGCGGACTATCCTCTGCGGTGTCCCCGGTCGCGGCGCGGGGAGTCTCCCGAGGGCGGGGACGCGGACCCCAAACCCCGCCCCTACGAGAGACTGGTGGGTCGTCCTTCGCGGCATTCGTGATTTCGTTCGCGGCGCGCGGAGTCTCCCGAAGTAACCGAGGGAGGAGGGGCGCGCCGCGGGAGCCCGCAGCAGTCGAGCGCAGCCGCGCGAGCCGCGAGGGCGACGTGCTAGAAGACCGCCGGCTCCTCGTAGGTCGCGAAGACCTCGCGCATGACGTCGGAGATCTCTCCCACCGTCGCATAGGTCTTCACGGCTTCGATCAGCGGCGGCATCACGTTGGCGCCGTCCCGGCAGGCCTGTCGGAGCGTCGCGAGGGCCGCGGCGACGGCCTTGCCGTCCCGCGTCCGGCGGAGCTCCCGGACCGCCTTCTTCTGCTGCTCCTCGACAGCGTCGTCGATGTACAGCGTCTCGATCGGCCGCTCGTCCTCGCCCACGAACTCGTTGACGCCGACGACGATCTTCTCTTTGGCGTCCACGGCCCGCTGATACGCGTAGGCCGCGTCCATGATCTCCCTCTGGGGGAACCCGGCCTCGATCGCCTCGACCATCCCGCCGAGCTCGTCGATCCTCCGGAAGTAATCGAAGCACCCCCGCTCCATCTTCGTCGTCAACTCCTCGACGAAGTAGGAGCCGCCGAGAGGATCGATGGTGTTCGCGACGCCGGACTCGTGCGCCAGGATCTGCTGCGTGCGCAGCGCGATCTTCACCGCGAAGTCCGACGGCAGCGCCAGCGTCTCGTCGAGGGAGTTGGTGTGGAGCGAGTTCGTCCCGCCGAGCACGCCGGCGAGGGCCTGGATCGCCGTGCGCACGATGTTGTTGTAGGGCTGCTGCGCGGTCAGCGAGCAGCCGGCCGTCTGTGTGTGGAAGCGGCACATCCAGGAGCGCGGGTCCCTGGCGCCGAATCGCTCGCGCATGGTCTTGGACCAGACGCGGCGGGCGGCGCGGAACTTGGCGATCTCTTCGAAGAAGTCGTTGTGCGAATTGAAGAAGAAGGAGAGCCGCGGCGCGAACTCGTCCACCGGCAGCCCGGCCTCGATGCCGTACTTGACGTACTCGACGCCGTCGCGCAGCGTGAAGGCGAGCTCCTGGAGGGCCGTCGAGCCGGCCTCGCGGATGTGGTAGCCGGAGATCGAGATGGTGTTCCACTTCGGCACGTGCCTGGCGCAGAAGGAGAACTGGTCGGTCACCAGGCGCATCGACGGCCGCGGCGGGAAGATGTACTCCTTCTGGGCGATGTACTCCTTGAGGATGTCGTTCTGGATCGTGCCGCCGACCTTCTCCCACGGCGTGCCGTGTTTCTCGGCCACCGCGAGGTACATTGCGAGCGCGATCGGCGCCGTCGAGTTGATCGTCATGGAGGTGGTGACCCGCCCCAGGTCGATGCCGTCGAAGAGGACCTCCATGTCGGCGAGGGAATCGATGGCGACCCCGCACTTTCCGACCTCACCCCTCGCCATCTCGTGGTCGGAGTCGTAGCCGTAGAGGGTCGGGAGGTGGAACGCCGTCGAGAGCCCCGTTTGTCCGTGGTCGAGGAGGTAGTGAAAGCGCTCATTCGTCTGCTTCGCCGTGCCGTAGCCGGCGAACTGGCGCATCGTCCACAGCTTGCCGCGATATCCCGTGGCCTGGGCGCCGCGGGTGAACGGGTACTCGCCGGGCCACCCCAGATCCCGGTCGAAGTCGAAGCCGGGCTGCGAGTCCGGCCCCGACAGCGCGGAGACCGGCGCGCCGGAGACCGTCGTCCAGTCCTTCTTCCAGGCCGGGACGCGTTCGAATGCCTTTCGCGACGTTTCGTCCCAGCGCTTGCGGCCGGCCGCCACGGACTCGGGCACCAGCGGATCTTTCTCGCTCATGGGGGGAATGATACGCCGGCCGGCGGGATAAGATTCGGCTCCGGGGCGCGAGAGACGGGGAATGCCACCCGCTGAACGCGCCTCGCGCGACGGGAATCACCGGCCGCGGCCGATCGAGGGATGGGAGAAGATGCAAAGGGAGGCCGGCACGAGAACACCAGGCGAATCCCCGGGGCTCGACGGCTGGCGAAGGGAGTCTGCCATGCGCAAGGTGCTCGCTCGATTCGCTCTGGGGCTCGCGCTGGTCGCCGCCGGCTGGGCGCTGGCCGAAGCGATCGCGAGCCGGAGGGCGATGAACGCCGCCTCCGAGAGGTCGGAGCTCGTCGCTGGAGATTCGGCCGCCAATTCACGAGTCATCGCGTTCGCAGATCCCGACCCTACCGGCAGGAAGGCCGGGGGCCCGCGGCGTAGCGCGAAACGGCCCGGAACGGAGAGCCCTTCGG
>JBASRI010000400.1:0-6473 GCA_049273755.1 Thermoanaerobaculia bacterium | reverse complement strand
GTGCACGGCCAACCGGCGGGCAATCGTCGACACGCGCGTGTACGACGAGTTTTGCGGCGAGCTCGTCGCCGAGACCGGGCGCACGCGGTGCGGCGATCCGCTGGAGCCGGAGACCGAAGCGGGGCCGCTTCTTTCCGATGCGGCGTGCCGCCGTGTCGCTGCAGTGCTGGAGCGCGCGCGGGAGAGCGCCGACTCGATTCTCGCACCGCACGCCGCGACCCCCGCGTTCGGAGAGCTGCAGGAGGCCGGGGCTTACCATCCGCCGACGCTCGTCCTCGGCGCCGAGCGGAGCAGCGAAATCGTCGCCGAGGAGACGTTCGGGCCGGTTCTCGTGGTCCAGCGGGCGGCCGACTTTCCTGAGGCGCTCGCGCTCTGCAACGGCGTTCCGCAAGGCCTGGTGGCGGCCCTCTTTGGCGGATCGGCGGAGCAGCGCCGCTCGTTTCTCGAGCAGGTGCGCGCCGGCGTCCTCAAGATCGACGAGGCCACCGCCGATGCCGATGCATTTGCGCCATTCGGCGGCTGGAAAGCGTCCGGCATCGGTCCGCCGGAGCACGGGCCGGGAGCGCGGGAGTTCTTTACGCGCTCGCAGGCCGTTTACGGGGCGACGTGATGTCCGGCGCTGAGGCCCGTCCTGGCGAAACATACGCCCGGCGTGTTTGGCCGGCGCGACCGCTGCCGGTCTTCGCCGCGAGCGAGATCGAGCAATCGGTCGGCCGCCGATTCGAGGGCGTCGTCCGCGCCCACCCGGATCGGGTTGCAGTGCGCGCGTCGGGTCAGCACTGGACGTACACGAGGCTCAACGCGACCGCCAATCGAATCGCCCGGGGCTTGCAGACCTTCCCGGACCCGGGACGCCCGGTTGCTTTGTGGCTCCGTGCCGGACCGACTCTGTTTGCGGCGATGCTCGCCACACTCAAGGCGGGCCGGTTCTACGTGCCGCTCGACCCGGCTCTCGGGCCTGAGCGGCTGCGGGCGATCCTCGGCGAGGCGGACGCGGCCGTGATCCTCACCGACCGAAACGGCGTCGCCGACGCCGCGCGACTGAGCGGCGACGGGGCGCTGATCGTGCGAGTTGAAGGGATCGCCGACGATGGCCCCCCCGACGATCTCGGCGTCGCCGTCTCGCCGGACGATCTTGCGTACGTCTTGTTCACTTCCGGGTCGACGGGCAGACCAAAGGGAGTCATGCAGAGCCACCGCAACCTTCTGCACAACATCCTGAAGCTGTCGAACGGCCTCGGAATCGTGCCCGACGACCGTCTCACGTTGCTGTCCTCGTGCAGCTACGGCGCCTCCGTGTCCGACATCTATGGAGCGCTCCTGAACGGCGCGGCCGTTTGTCCGTACCCGCTTTCCGAAGATGGCCTCCTGCGTCTCCGGCTCTTCCTCGCGGAGGAGGGAATTACGATTCTCCATTGCGTCCCGAGCCTCTTCCGGCAGCTTGCTGTTTCGCTCGATGGCAGCGAGGACCTTTCGCGTCTGCGGCTGATCAAGCTCGGCGGTGAGCCGGTGCTCTCCTCGGACTTCGGCCTCTATCGCGAGCGCTTCCCGAGACGCTGTCTCTTTCACGTCGGGCTCGGCTCGGCTGAAATGCACGTGATCCGGCAGTGGTTCGCCGATCACGACTCGATGTGCCCGACGTCGATCGCGCCGCTCGGGTACGCCGTCGACGGGACCGAGGTCCTGCTGCTCGATAGCGCGGGCCGCCCGACCTCCGCGGACACGGGTGAGATTGCGGTCGTCTCGCGCACGCTCCCCCTTGGTTACTGGAAAAGGCCCGACCTGACCGCGGAGGCGTTCGTTCCGGCCCCCGGCCGCGAAGGTGAGCGAATGTTCCGGAGCGGGGACCTGGGCCGGCTGCTGCCCGACGGCTGTCTCCTGTATGTCGGCCGCAGGGACTCCCGAATGAAGATCCGCGGCCACTGGGTCGAGCTCTCGGAAATCGAAGCGGCCCTCAACATGCTGCCGGGAGTCCGCGAGGCCGCAGTCGCGGCGCGCGAGGGCCCGGGAGGAACTCGGCTGATCGCGTACCTGGTCGCGCCGACCCCCGACCGTCTCGGCGCGGCTGCAATGCGCCAGGCCCTTTCCGGGCACCTTTCGGCGTGGATGGTCCCCACGCTGTTCCTCTTCGTGGACGCCCTTCCAAGGACCGCGACCGGCAAGATTGACCGCAATGCGCTTCCCGTACCGGACGCTTCTCGGCCGGAGCTCGGAGGCATTTTCGTCGCACCGCGCAATGCGGTCGAGGCGAAGATCGCCAGAATCTTTTGCGAGGTCCTGGGCCTCGAGAGGGTCGGAATTCACGACAACTTCTTCGATTTCGGCGGGCACTCGTTGCTGGCCGCTCAACTGGCGGCGCAAATCGAGAAGCAGCTCGGCCGGCAAGTAGCGTTTGCGACGATCTTTCGGGCTCCCACGGTCGCGGAGCTGGCTGAGATATTCCGGGGGAGGAGGCGCTCTAAGCGCCCGCTCCCTTCACTCGTCGCGATCCAGTCAAAGGGGACCAGGCCCCCGTTCTTCTGCGTCCACGCAATCGCCGGAATCGTCTACTACCGGGAACTCGCCCTGGCGCTTGGGCCGGATCAACCCTTCTACGGGCTCCAGTCCCAGGGTTTGGATCGAGAGCGACGGCCCTACGAGACCGTAGAAGAGATGGCGGCGCACTACGTTCGGGAAGTCCGCGAAGTTCAGCCGGAAGGGCCGTATTATTTGGGGGGCTATTCCTTCGGGGGAAAGGTTGCCTTCGAGATGGCCCGCCAGCTACGGTCCCAAGGCCAGAAGACCACCTTCCTCGCTATCTTCGATGCGGCGAATCGTTTGCCCGTGGCCCCCCGACCGACCCGTCTCGAGTTCGTCCTTCACCGGACGCGGATCCACCTCGAAACGTTGAAGGAAATTCGGGCGTGGGAGAAGCTCTCGTATTTGCTTCGGCGAGCGGGGACCGTGCTCCTGCTCATGGGGGGTGCTCTTGAGCGCGGCTATGAGGCGCTCTTCCACCCCCTGCGCCGGGCTCAACGCGAGGTTCTCGAGGCGAACGGCCGAGCCGCCCGCCGGTATGTCCCCACCTTCTATGATGGCCGAGTCACGCTCTTCCGAGCGAGGGACCGGTCGAAGGACAGTCCCCAGCAGCTTTCCCTGACCCCGCATCTGGGGTGGGACGAGCTTTGCGGCGAAGGCGTCGAGGTTCACGAGGTCCCGGGCGGCCACTCCTCACTCATGGAAGAACGGGCGAACATCTGGGCGCTCGGCGAAAAACTCGCGGAGTGCCTTCATAGGACCCAGGACACCGAGCCGTCCGAACGAGACGGTCTTGGCCACAAGACTTCGGCAGCGGTATCCGCAGAGGAGGCGTAGGAAGTACGAGGTCGCCGTTTAGGTCGACGTCTGGAGTTTCTATCGATTCATTTCGGGGTTGCTCGGGTCGTAGGGCGCGTGCGGCCCGGCGTCACATCCGAGCCAGTCCAGACTTTGCGGACCCAACGGCGGCACAGGAAACGTCTCGGCCGAGACTGCTGCGAGACGCTCGGGATCGCTCAAGTCGTAGAACGCGAGGGCGGCTCCGGGAGCCGCGAACGCCGCGCGGCGCTTTCCGATGAGGTCGAGGTAGGCGCTGATCGTCGGCTGTTCGAGAAGCGGCCAGTTATTGTGCGCGAAGAGAACCCAGACACGCGGTCGCCCGCGGAACACGTCGAGCTCGCGCAGGTAGCTGCGAGGGTCTCCGCGGTGGCAACCGCCGAGGGTGGTCTCTGTTGGCTCGAAGCCCGCCTGCGGCGCATAGAAGAGAAACGCTCGTCTCGCCCCGTAGTAGACGTAGAGAGCGTCCCCAGGCCGCCGGTGCGCCACCAGTCGGGCCAGCAGGGGACGCGTTTCCTCTCGCCGGTAGACCGGAGGATTCCTGACGAAGCCCGCGAGTGGCGGCAAGGCGAGGAGTGAAAGGGAAAGACCGACCGGCACGTGGTAGCGCGAGAGCTGTCTGGAGAGAGCCCCAGCCCCCGCGCCGGCGGCGAGGAGGAACGTGGGGGCGAGGAACAGGCTCGTGCGCTCGGCGAAAGGATACTGGCGCGCCGCGGCGGCCGCGAGCGCGACACCGACAGGCGCGAGCAGCATGAGAGCATCCTCACGCTTCCTTCTCCATAGGGCCGCGAAGCCGGCCAGGATGAGCAGCACGAAAAGCCAGCGCCAGACCTGGTGCATTCCCTGCTTGCCCAAGTTTTCTAAGAGCGCGTTCGGGAGCCAGAGCAGCTCGTTGCGGCTCCGCGGCGGCAAAGGAGGGAAGGCGTGCTTCCAGAAGCGCTGCATGTAGGCGTGCGTCGACGGCTTCATGAGGTAAACGCTCCAGGCCGTCGCCGCCGCGGCGCCCCCCGCCCAGAGAAAGAGCGTCGGGGAGACCCGCCGCAGAGCCGGCCAGCCATTGCGGCCGAGGGCGATCCAGGCCACCGCCACGCCAAGGCCGGCGAGCAGAAGAGCCGCCGGCTGGGAAAACCAGACGACAATCGCGCCGAGCGAGCCCGCGCGCCAGTAGGCCGCGCGCTGTGTGTGCTCGTCGCGCAAGCCGAGGGCGGCGAGCGTCAGCACGATGCACACCGTGACGTCCGTCGAGTACTGTTTGAGCTCGGCGCCATGGAAGATCAACGGCGCGTTGAACGCGAAGAGTCCCGTCGCGAAGACGGCCGGCCAGCCGTCGAGGATACGGCAAGCCAGGGTTACGAAGAGCGGAAGCGAGGCTAGCGCGCAGAGCAGGGGAACCAGACGTAGCGCGAGCTCGGTCGGGCCGAACAGAGTCGTGGCCGCTTTTTCCGCCGCGAGGAACCCCGGGGGCGCCACCTGATCGAACGCGAGGGGCTCGCCGAGAAGGGAGAGCAACGATCGGTGAAGAATGTTCTGGGCGAGGGCGATCTCGTCGATCCAGAAGGAGGGGTTGCCGAAGTACTGCCACAGACGCAGCGCAGCACCGGCGGCGACGATGGCGGTCATCCAGAGCCTCTGAGCACTGCTGAGTCGCCCCTTGAAGAAATCCTCCATTGGCAAGCATGGAATCATAGCCACAGACCCGTGGGCACTCTCCGCCGGTAGGTCTACCGAGCGAGGGACAACAAGCGGTTCCTGAAAACCCCTTACTACCCGCGGTTCCGACGCGCTGCCAGGACTTCCCCCGCGACATAGAATCCGCCCAGCGGTGATCCGATGACACTCTCAGCCGGGACCCGCCTCGGCCCCTACGAGATCCTCGCGCCGCTTGGCGCGGGAGGGATGGGGGAGGGGAGGTTACCCGGGGGCGGGTACTCTTGGACGATCGTTTGATATTGGTGTGGCCCCTGCCGCCTTCGAGGTGCAGCCTATGGAACGTCGAGAAGCCGGGGGTCGGAGTCCCATGCCGGACAGACAGGCAATGCTCATCCACAACACGAGTTCGGGCGTGGTTAAGCATGAGGCTCTGTGCGACCGCGTTGCCAAGATCTTCCAAGACCACGGCATCCGCACGGATGTCCACGCCATTGCGGGCGGGCGGGGCATCCCCGAGCTAGTCCAAGAAGGGGTTCGAAGGGGAAGCTTCGCGGTCGTGGCCGCGGGCGGGGACGGCACGGTGAGCTGTGTGGCGTCGGGTCTTGTGGGCTCGCAGACTGCGATGGGCGTCGTGCCAGTCGGAACGCTCAATCACTTCGCGAAGGACATGCACATCCCCTTGGACGTCGCAGGGGCCGCGCACACGATCGCAACGGGTAGATTTCGAGCGGTCGATGTCGGTGAAGTGAACGGCAAGTTCTTCGTCAATAACTCCAGCCTCGGCCTGTACCCAAGCGTCGTCCGTGAGCGGGAACAGGAACAGAGGCTTGGACGAAGCAAGGTGGCCGCCCTGTTGTGGGCCACGTTGGCCGCATTGCGACATCACCCCTCTGCCTCGATCCGGCTGGTCTCTGACGACGGAAAGACGGTGACACGCCAAACGCCCCTTGTCTTCATCGGGAACAACCGGTACGAGATGAACGGCCTCAAGATTGGCTCGCGGCCGTCTCTCGAGACGGGGAAGCTCGCCGTGTGCGTCCTTCATCGCGAAGGCGCCCTGAGCCTGCTCCGAATGGGAGTCGAAACCGTGTTCGGCAGGCTCCGTAACGGCGTCGACTTTGATTTCCTGCTGACAAACGGTGTCCAGATCGAAGTCCAACGACCACAAGTCCAGGTGGCGATCGATGGCGAGGTGTCGACGTTCACTCCTCCATTGACCTACCGGATTCATCCCCAGGCGCTTCGTGTGCTCGTTCCCGACGAAGAGCCGTCGAAGGCGAATTAACAGTGGATCTCCAACTTCATTGGCTGGGCCGGGCCCGGCTCTTCGGGATCGTGCTGATCACCGCTGGCGCGCTGTTCCTGCTGCTCCGCCGGCGCGCGTCACAACTGGTTGCGTGGTTGGAAAAGCGTCTGCCGAACAGATTCCCGCCCCGAGCATTGATTCTTTTCGTCCTGGCCCTAGGAGC
>JBASRI010000389.1:0-5826 GCA_049273755.1 Thermoanaerobaculia bacterium | reverse complement strand
TCGCAAGGACATCCCCCGAGGGCCAGGCCGATCCGGCTTGCGCGGGCCTCACGCCGCCGCGCCGCATGACCGACCCGCCCGTCCCTCTGCCGGCCTCGTATACGGCGGCCCGGATGGGGGGCGAGGTCGTGCACGAGGTCGTCATCGGGAAGGACGGCGCGCTGGTCTCTCTGCGCCTCGTGCGGGCGCGCTTCGAGGGGCTCGCGCCATTCGCCGAGGCCGCCGTGAAGGGCACCCGCTTCTCTCCGGCCTCGATCGAGGGAAACCCGGTCGCCGTGCGGGGGCTCGTCTCGAACGTCCTCGGCACGGTCGCGAAGGCGCGGATTGAGCCGGAGTACGACCTGCTCTGGGCGCACGTGCCGGCTGGAGCTTCGCGCGAGGCGCGCTGGCAGCTTGCGGAAAGCGTCGAACGCCTGGCGCTGTCCGGGCACGTGGGAACGGCGACGCCGCAGGGCGCGGAGGTCGTGGCGCGCACGCCCTCCGGGGCCGAGAAGAGGCTCCTGAGCCTGCCGCCGTCGCCGGCGTCCGTCGATCTGCGTAAGACCGTGGCGACGGACCGTTTCTTCTTCAGGAGCGGCGACTACCGGCTGGAGCTGCGCGCGGGAGGAAAGACGCTGGCCGCGACGACCATCACGATCTCCCCGGACTTCACGGCGGCGATCGTCAACGCGTGCGACCGGATTCGCTGACGGACAGGGCCGGAAAAGAGTTGGGCCGGGACACGAGGCCCCGGCCCGCACGCGATTCCTCCGGCCTCCCGGACCGCCTCTAGTGTGGCACGGGTCTCCCGCCGTGTCGAATGCAGCAAGGGGGGACGGTTGCCGGAGACCGGGCCCGCAAGCCCGGTTTTATAATCGGGGCACTCCCCCGATGCTCAACGCCGAATGGGACGATCGCCCCGCCGATTACGCACAGACGCGGGACTGCTGGCTGACCCGCCGGCGCCTGCGCTACATGACCGAGATCGTCGGCGCGTTGCCGGCCGGGGCGCGGGTCCTGGAGATCGGCTCGGGCGCTGGAGAGGTGCTGATCACACTTTCCACAGCGCACCCGCGTCTCCAGTTCGTCGGCCTGGAGCCGCAGGCGAGCTACGTCGCGTTCGCGTCGGAGGCGGCGAGCCGCCAGCGCGCCCCGAACGCCTCGTTTCGCGAGGGCTCGGCGGAGGAAGCCGACGTGGCCTTCGCGGGCGATCCGGGCTTCGACCTGATCGTCTCCAACGACGTGCTCCACCACGTCGCGAGCCAGGAGCGCGCGGCCGCGGCGGCGGCCCACGTCGCGCGGCCCGGAGCGCGCTGGCTGGCGATCGAGCCCAACTGGCGTAACGTCTACGTCCTCGTGCGTTGCGCTTGGAAGCGCGGCGAGAAGAACTTCTGGCCGGCGCCGTTCCTGAAGGCCGCCCGCCGGGCGGGGTGGACGGGAGGCCGCCGCTCGTTTCTCTTTCTCGTCCCTCCCTTCGTCAAGGAGCCGTCGCCGTTTTTCGTGCGCCTGGAGGAGCGCTTCGAGACGCAGCCGCTGCTCGCGGGCGGCGTCGCGCTGCTGCTGGAGAAAGCCTAGATTGTCATTCCGAGGGCCGCAGGCCCGAGGAATCCCTTTCGGAGCCGCACGGAGACTTCAAAGGGATTCCTCGCTCCGCTCGGAATGACAAACCGTCTCGGCGAAGTCGCGGATGTCGCGGAAAGGAGCCTCCCGGTCCGTGAAGTCGGGCCGGTAGTACCTGTTGGCGGTCTCCAGCTCCTGCTGATACCCCCGCGAGAGGCCGTTGGCTTCCAGCGCCGCGAGTGCTTCCTCCCACTCCGCCGCGGTGATCGAGCGGTTCAAGGCCGCGTATCTGGGATTGTCGGCCGCCCGGTGGATCGCGTAGTACTGGGCCATGAGCGAGATCGCGACGTTGGGCGAGAGCGTCTCGGCGATCCACGCCAGCGACTCAGACACACCGGCCACGCCGTTGGGCAGCACGAGCACGCGTACGAGCAGCCCGCTCTTGAGCAGGCCGTCCTCCCCCATCTCCAGCCGCGAGCCCTTCTGCCGGTACATCTCGACCAGCGCCTCGCGGGATCGCTCGGGGTAGTCGGGCACCTTCGAGTAGAGGGCGCCGGCGCCGGAGTCCGCGTACTTCAGATCGGGCAGGTAGACGTCCACGATCCCCTCGAGCAGGCGCAGGACCTCGACCGAGTCGTAGGCGTTGGTGTTGTACACGATCGGGAGCCGGAGGCCCGCTCGCGCGGCGAGCAGCACCGCCTTCGCCAACTGCGGCGCGAAGTGCGTCGGCGACACGAAGCCGATGTTGTGGCATCCCCGCCGCTGCAGCTCGAGGGCGATCTCCGCGAGCCGCTCGACCGAGACCTCGTTGGTGCGCTGCACGCGGTAGTCCTGGCTGATCTGAAAGTTCTGGCAGTAAACGCAACGCAGGTTGCAGTTCCCGAAGAAGATGTTGCCCGCCCCCCGGTTGCCCGAGAGGCAGGGCTCCTCCCCGTAATGGGGGGTGAAGGCGGAGACGACGGGATTCTCTCCCGAGGCGCAGGATGCCAGGACTCCGGCGAGCCGGTCGTTGCCGCAGTCGCGGGGGCAGACCGTGCAGGCCGCGAGCAGCGCGTAGAGCTTCGCCACGCGCTCTTCGAGCTCTCCGGTCTCGAGCAGCCGCAGGTAGCCGGGCTCCCCCATGCGAAGCGAGCTTAGCATTGGGTCCGTGCGGGAATCCTGGGCAACGCGGCGGATGCGATGGGGTTTCAATCTCTTCCCCGCCTGGCGGGGCACCGGGGCGCGCGTCGTCTTCATCGGGGAGGACTGGCGCGAGGTCCGCGTGCGCCTTCCCCTCTCCTGGCGCACGCGAAACTACGTCGGAACGATCTTCGGAGGCAGCCTCTACGGAGCCGTGGACCCGATTCTCATGATCATGCTGATCAAGAACCTCGGGCCCGGCTACAGCGTCTGGGACAAGTCCGCGACGATCCGGTTCCGCAGGCCGGGCCGCTCGACGCTCTTCGCGCGATTCGTTCTGGAGGAGAGCGAGATTCGCGAGATCCGCAAGCTCCTCGAATCCGCGCCGTCCGTGGACCGCGTCTACACGGTGGAGCTGACCGACGCCGACGGAGTCGTGCACGCCAGCGTCGAGAAGACGATCTACATCCGGAGGAACGCGGACCCCGGGCCCGCGAGAGGCTAGACGGACGCGAACTCCGCGGGCAAGCGCACCTCCCGCGGCTCCTTGTCGTCGCGAAGGCCCAGAAAGACGGGCTGGCGCAGCTTGCCGTCGGCCGTCCACTCCTGAAAGGCGACCTGCGCGACTGCGCGAGGGGCGAGCCACGTGGCCCCCGGCTCGCGCGGCGGGTCTACGAAGGGCGGCTTCGCCCTCGCCGATGGCGCGAGCGTCTTCGCGAGGGAGGCCAGAGTCTTCTCCGAGAACCCCGTCCCGACCTTGCCGACGAAGCGAAGATCCTTGCCCGCGTAGGCTCCCAAAAGCAGCGCCCCGAGGTGCCGCCGCCCTCCCCGGGGCGGCGTGAAACCCCCGATGACGAACTCCTCCTCCCGGTGCACCTTGACCTTGAGCCAGTAGCGGCTGCGCCCCTCCACGTACGGAGAGGCCGGGTCCTTGGCGACGAGGCCCTCGAAGCCGCGGCGCTTCGCGATCCGGTAGGCGGCGAGACCGTTGTCGGCCAGGCGGCGCGAGAGAAAGAGCTTCGCGGGCCCCTTCCCGAGGGCGCGCTCGAGCCGTGCGCGACGCTCCGACAGCGGCCGGCGGCGCAGGTCCTCGCCATTTCGGTAGAGGCAATCGAAGACCGCGTACGTCCGAGAGACGTCTCCCCTCTGCAGGAGCTGGAACCGGGACACCTTCTTCCGGTCGAAGGCAACGACCTCGCCGTCGAGCAGCAGCGTTCGGTCCGGGAGCCTGGCGAGCGCAGCCGCGACGTCCGCGAATGTCTCCGTCTTGTCGTTTCCATTGCGCGACAGGAGCGTCACGCTCGCGCCTTCCTTGTATGCGAGCACGCGGTACCCGTCGTACTTCTCCTCGTATACCCAGCCCGGCGCGTGGAACGGCTCGGGCACGAGTGTCGCGAGCATGGGCCGCACGCGAAACGGAATTCGGTCGCTCAAGAAGAGAGTCTCCAGCGCGGCCGTTTCCTGCGAGCCAAACGCCCTCGCTCGTCTACAATGGAGCCCGAGTTCATGCGGGACATTCTGGCATGGGGCCTCACGACCGAGGTGGTGGGGCTCGCGGTCCTCCCAATCCTCCGCGCCTTCTTCTCCAACCGCCGCGACGCCGCGTTGCTCTCGCGTCCGCTCGGCCTGGCGCTCGTGGCGTACCTGGGTTGGGCGATTTCGATCGTGAGCCCCATGCTCGGGTTCCGGCGCTTCACGCTGATGCTCGCGACGGGTGCCGTCGCCGGAGCCGCGTGGCTCCTGGTCCACCGCCGTTCTTCGGATCCGGCCGTGAGGGCCCCGGTCTGGGGCGCCGAGGAGAAGCTCGCGGCGGCCCTGTTCTGGGGAGCGACGGCGATCTTGCTCGCGATCCGCGCCGCGGGCCCCGCGATCCTGGGCGCCGAGAAGTTCATGGACCTCGCGTTTCTGAACTCCCTGTCGCGCTATCCCGCGATGCCGCCGGTCGACCCCTGGATGTCCGGGCTGACGATCAACTACTACTACTGGGGCTACCTGCTCGCCGCGGCGCAGGCGAAGCTCTCGGACGTCGCGCCGATGACCGCGTACAACCTCGCGGTCGCGACGTTCGCCGGGTACTCCTTCGCCGCCGCCGCCTGCCTGGGAATGCGGCTTTCGCGCGGCCGGCTCGGCGTCGGCGTCGGGGCCGCCGTCGGAACCGTGTTCGCGAGCAACCTCGCCGGCGCCTTCGACGCGTGGAAAGCGCCGTTGGCAGCCGACTTCGACTACTGGCACGCCTCGCGCGTCATCGGGCCGGAGGACTTCAAGACCATCAACGAGTTCCCGTTCTTCACCTTCTTCCACGCCGATCTGCACCCCCATCTGCTGGCGTTCCCGTTCTTCATCGCGGCCTTCGCCGCTGGCCACCGCATGACGGAGATGGGGCCCGAGCGGTTGGCCCGGCGCTGGCCGTGGCTGCTGCTGCCGGCCTTCGTCGCCGGGACGGCGCGCGCGGCGAGCCTCTGGAACATGCCGGCGATGTGCATCCTGCTCGTCTTCTGCGGCGTGCTCCTGTCGACCCGGGGTGAGCGGCTGCCGACACTCGGGGGCGCCCTGGCCGGGGGCTCGATCGGCGCCGCAACCTTCCTGGCCTCGCTGGTTCTCTTCTACCCCTACGCCGTCTCCTTCCAGCTCGATTCCAAGGGCCTCGCTCGCACGACGATGTTCTCGGGCGCGATCGAGTTTCTCGGCGTGTGGGGGATCCTGTTCGCCGTCTGCGGCATCGCGCTGTGGCCGCGGGGGGCCGAGGAGACCGAGCCGTGGCGGCGCCGCCGCGACTTCATCCTCGTCGTCGGAGGAGCCGCGGCGCTTCTCGTCGGGCTCGCGCTCAAGATGCCCGCGCTGTCAATCCTGCTCTTCCTCATGCTCCTCACGGCGCGCGCTGTCCGCCAGAGCCTCCGCGCCCCGGAGGGAGACCCCGGCGGCGTCTTCGCGGCGTTTCTCCTGCTTCTGGGCTTCGGGATGATCGCGGGCTGCGAGCTCGTCTACTTCAAGGACTCCTACGGCCTGGACCTTCAGCGCATGAACACGATCTTCAAGTTCTACCACCAGGCCTGGCCCCTCATCGCGATCGGGGGCGCGGTCTTCGCCGGACGGGCCTGGGATGCCGCCGGCGGCCGCCGCCGGGCTCTGCGCTTCGTGCTCGCGGCCGCCGCGGCCGTCTCCCTGCTG
>JBASRI010000373.1:0-6143 GCA_049273755.1 Thermoanaerobaculia bacterium | reverse complement strand
GTCTGGGAAGCGTGCGCGAGCTTCGGCGTCCCGACTGCGGCCGGTTTCCACGGCTCGACGGCGGCCACGACGGCCGCGGCTGCGAGCAGGCCCGTCGCGGCGAACCGCGCCCGAGCGCGGGTCTCGTGCTGGCGCGGCGAGCGCGGGTCGAGGATGGCCCGCAGGCGTTCCTCGAACTGGTGGGGGCGCACCATCGCCAGAGCGGGCGCGACCGGGTGCGCGGGAGCCGAAAGCGCGCGGAAGATCCCGAGCAGGTGTCCCGCGTAGACGGAAGGCTTCGTGCCGGCCGCGATGACGAGATCGTCGCAGGCGGTCTCCGCGTCGCGGCGCACGCCGCGGGAGATCCACCAGGCGACGGGGTGGAACCAGTAGACGGCCGCGGCGAGCTCGGCCAGGAGCAGCGCCGGCCAGTCGCCGCGCTTGACGTGCGCGAGCTCGTGCAGGAGCACCACGCGCCGGCGCTCGAGGGCCCAGTCACGGGCGGCCCGCCCCAGCAGCAGCAGCGGCCGCAGGAAACCTGCGGTCATCGCCACCGGGACCGCTTCGCTCTCGACCAACGCCACGCGGCGCGGAAGCTCCAGCCGGCGGGCCGCGTCGTCGCGCTCGGCGATCCACTCGGGATCCCGGATCGGAACGGCCTCGCGGGAGATCCGGCGCACGCGCGCCCATCCGACCGTCAGTTGCGTCGCCACGGCCAGGGCGCCGAAGGCCCAAAGGCCGAGCAGGATCGCGGGCAAGGAGGGCGTCCGTCGCCGCGCGGGCGAAGTCGCCGGATTGGAGCCGAGGAGATCGGCGTCGGGCGCGACCACGGCTCTTTCGGGAACCGACAGGGCGAGCCGGCGCCACGAGAAATCTCTGTTGACGGCGGGCGGGGTCTCCGCTTGGGGTTCGGCGGCGGGCGCGATCTTCGGCGGCTTCGATTCCGCGGCCCGGATCGGCGCCGCGGGCCGCGGGTCGGGCAGCAGCGGTAGTGGGATCCGGGGCAACGCGAGCGAAAGGATCGGCAAGAGCAGGGACGCCGTCAGGCCGAAAACGCCGACGAAGTGACGTGTGGCAGCGCTCGCCTTGCGCAGGGCGAGCAGCGCCCCGCCCGTGACGAGGAACAGGACCGTCGCCTTCAGGACGAGGTCGACGGAAAAACGGATCGCGGATTCCAACAGCGTCATGTCAGCGTCCCTCCAACCGCGCCTGTTCGATCAACTGCGACATCCGGTCGAGCTCCTGCTCGGAAAGGTCCTGTCGGGAGAGGTCCAGAAGCGCCGCGACGGCCTTCTCGGTCGAGCCGTCGAAGAAGGTCTCCAGCACGTTGGCCAGGGCCGGGCGTCCCGCGCGGTCGCGGGGAAGCGTGGGCAAGTAGACGTAGCGGTTGCCGTCGGCGACGTGGCGGACGTGCCCCTTGTTCTCGAGGACTCGGAGCATGGCCCGGACGGCCGAGTAGCCTGGGGGATCGGGCAGGGCGGCGAGCACCTCGCTCGCCGTGGCCTGGCGGTCCCGGTAGAGGACCTCCATGATCTGCCGCTCCCGCCGGGAAAGGCTCGAAAGCGCCCTGGTTGCTCGCATTGCCGCGTCCTCCTGCCCTGGATTCTAGTGCTAAAATTTTAGCATGTGCTAAATTTTTAGCTGTCCCTCGGCTTGAGTTACGCAGGCCCTTGGGAAAGGTTTCGGCCCGGACCGGCCCTGGAGGCTTCGGGAGAGATACCCGCTCGTTCTCCCCCTGGAGAACCGCCCGGGTCGGTCCATGGCAGAATCCTCGCGCGCCGCCGCCGATGACCAACTCGACCGAGTTTCCCGCGGGCTTTCTGTGGGGCGCGGCGACTTCGTCGTATCAGATCGAGGGCTCCCCGCTGGCCGACGGCGCCGGCCCCTCCATCTGGCACCGGTTCTCCCATACGCCGGGCCTGATCGCCAGCGGCGAGACCGGGGACGTGGCCTGCGACCACTACCGGCGGTGGGAAGAAGACATCGGCTGGATGAAGGAGCTCAACCTCAAGGCCTACCGCTTCTCGATCGCCTGGGGACGCGTCCTGCCCCAGGGCGTGGGCCGCGTCAACGAGAAGGGCCTCGACTTCTACAAGCGGCTGGTCGATGCGCTCAACGAGGCCGGAATCGAGCCCTGCGCGACGCTCTACCACTGGGACCTTCCGGCGGCGCTCGACGACCGGGGGGGCTGGCAGAACCGCGACATCGCGGACTGGTTCGCCGACTACGCCGCGGTCGTCGTCCGGGCGCTCGACGGGCGCATCCGCATGTGGGCGACGCTGAACGAGCCCTGGGTCGTGTCGGACGGAGGGTATCTCCACGGCGGGCTCGCGCCCGGACACCGGAGCCTCTTCGAGCCGCCCATCGTTTCCCACAACCTGCTGCGCGCGCACGGCGCGGGAGTCGCGGCCTACCGGGCGGTCGGCAAGCACCGGATCGGCGTGGTCGTCAACCTCGAGCCCAAGCACCCGGCGACGGATTCGTCGGAGGACCGGGCGGCCGCCCGCCGCTCGGACGTCTACATGAACCGGCAGTTTCTGGATCCCGTGTTTCTGGGGAGCTATCCCGAGGAGTTGCCGGAGATCTACGGCGAGGCCTGGCCGGAATTTCCCGACACGGACTTTACGTCCATTCACCAGGAGATCGACTTTCTCGGCGTCAACTACTACACGCGCGGCGTCATGCGACAGGAACCGAAGGCCTTCCCCGAGCACGCGGCGAGGGTCAAGCAACCGGGGCTCCACACGGAGACAGGGTGGGAGGTGTATCCGGACGGCCTCTTCGAAACGCTGACGAGCGTGCGCAAGCGGTACGGGGACGTTCCGGTCTACGTCACGGAGAACGGCGCGGCGTTCCGGGACGAACCGCCAGGGCCCGGACGCGAGGTCGAAGACCCGCTGCGGGTGGAGTATCTCCGGGAACATCTGCGTGCGGCCCGCCTAGCGATCGCCGAAGGCGTGGATCTGCGGGGGTACTTCGCCTGGTCGCTCCTGGACAACTTCGAGTGGTCGGCGGGGTACTCGAAGCGCTTCGGCTTGATCCGCGTGGACTACGCGACGCTCGAGCGCATTCCCAAGAAGAGCGGCCGCTTCTACGCGTCGGTCATCCGCTCCAACGGCGCCGCGCTCTAGCGGTTGCGTCGACGAGGCGCACCGTCTGTCCCCAAACTCCGGTGACGAAGCTCTCGCGGTTCGGCCGGCCCTATTTCGGCAGCGCCGAAAGAATGTAATCGGTCAGGAGCTTGTCGGTCGCCTCGTGCGCGCCGCGGGCGCCGTAGCTGGTCGTCGTGATGACCACGACGGCTCACCGGGCCGGGAAGACGACGACCTTGTTGCCGCCGTTGCGGGACATGAAGAAGGCCTTCGAGGTCGGATGCTCCGGCGCGAATGCGCGCAGCCACCAGAGGTAGCCATACTCGGTCTTTTCGTCGACCCGCGCGTGGGGCGACCTGGACTTGCGGATCCAGTCGGCCGAAACGAGACGCCGGCCCTGGAAGGAGCCGCCGTCGAGGGCAACCTGTCCGAGCTTCGCCAGGTCTCGCGAGGACAGCGCCAACCCGCCGCCGAGCTTCCCCGTCGAGAGGCCGGGCTCTTGCCCCGACGCCGCGGAGGCGATCAAGGCGAACAGGGCCACGCCGGCAACTATTCGCACCGTGGATATATATGCGCGGTTTCCGCCGGAGTTTCGTCAGGCGGTGACGCGAACGCGGTGCCGGCCGCCCGGAGAGGCGGGGACCGGTATGAGGGAACCCTCGAGGAGCCGGCCGTCGACCTCGACGCGTGGCGCGGCGCCGCGCGCGATCTCGATCTCCCAGACCGCGCCTCGCCAGGGGCGCACCATGCGGGCGCCCGGCCAGGACGGAGGCAGGCAGGGGTCCAGCCTCAGCCCGTCCCACTCGGGCCGGACGCCGAGGACGCTCTCGGCGACGACGCGGTGGAGCCAGGCGGCGGAGCCCGTGTACCAGGTCCAGGCGCCCCGGCCATGGTGCGGCGATCCGGGGCCGTCCACGTTTCCGGGCATGACGTACGGCTCGGCGCAGTAACGGTCGGGGTCCTTGACTGCGGGGTTGATTGCGGTCAACAGACGCTCGACCAGGTCGGCCCTCTTCGCCTTGGCCGCGGCGGCGATCGCCCAGGTCGCGGCGTGCGTGTACACGCCGCCGTTCTCGCGAAGGCCCGGCGCGTAACGCGTGATGTAGCCGATCTCGGGGACGGGAGCGTCGAAAGCGGGAAAGAGCAGAAGCGCGCCGGCCTCCGTGACGAGGTGCCGCTCGACGGACGCCAGGCACCGCGCCGCGCGGTCCGGCGGCGCGACGTCGTTCAGGATGGCCCAGACCTGGGTGTTCAGGAAGATCTTCGCGACGCGGTCCGCTGCGGTCCCCAGAGGTCGGCCGTCGTCGCGGGTGCCCCGCAGGTACCACTCGCCGTCCCAGCCGTGCCGGTTGATGGCCTCGACGAGAGCGGCGCGCCGCTGTGCGAAACCCTGCGCGAGCTCGTCGCGCCCGGCGCGCTTCCAGATCTGTGACCAGTCCGCGAGCAGGCCCGCCAGGAACTGACCCAGCCAGAACGACTCGCCCTTTTCCCGCAGCCCCATCGCGGAGAGTCCGTCGTTCCAGTCCCCGCCGCCCATCAGCGGGATGCCGCGCGGGCTGGTGCGCGCGAAGGATCGCCGGAACGCCCGCATCACGTGATCGGCGAGCGGCGCCGGGTCCTCGTCCAGGTAGGGCGTCGGATCCTCGAGCACCGAGAGGTCTCCGGTCTCCCGGATGTAGTTCGCCGAGACGAACGCCAGCCAGAGCAGGTCGTCGGTCATCTTCGTGACGTGTCCCTGCTCGGTCAGCGGGTGCCACCAGTGATACACGGATCCGTCGGCGAACTGGTGCGCGGCGTGGAGGCGGATCTGGCTCCGGCAGCGCTCGGGATCGATCGTCAGCCAGACCTGCGAGTCCTGGAGCTGGTCGCGGAACCCGAAGGCGCCGCTCTGCTGGTAATAGCCGCAGCGGGCCCACAGCCGCGCGGCGATCGCCTGGTAACGCACCCAGTCGTTGGCGAGCGCGTCGAGCGAAGCGTCGGGCGTCTCCATCCGGTGCGTCGCCAATCGGGCGCGCCACCCCTCGCGCGCCGCATCGAGCGACCGGTCCATGGCCCCTGGGCGGGAGAAGCTCTCGAGCAGCGCCGCCGTCTCCTCGGCCGTCGCAGCGGTGGCCAGGACGAAGCCGCACGCGCGGCGCCCGCCGGCGGGAATCTCGAGCGGGCAGCGCAGCGCCGCGATCGGATCCTCGTGCCGTCCGAACAGAGGCGTCCAGTCCGGCCGGGAGAGCGCCTCCGGCGCGCCGAAGTCGCCGAAGGGTCCCAGAAACGCGGCCTTGTCGCCCTGCGCGCCGGAAGTCGGCTCGGTGGCCGCGAAAGCGCTGACGAAGGGGAAGCTCGTGTTCCAGTGCCCGTACCGCGCGGACGGGACGTCCCACATGTGGTTGCGCGCGAAGATCGCGCGCCGCCCCGGATCCGGCCGGGTCTCGAGAAAGAGCCGCCCGAACTCACGCCGTGGCGCCGGCGAGACGCCCATGCACCACTCCAGAAACGCCGTCAGCGCGAGGCGCCGCGGGCGGTCCGACACGTTGGCGAGCTCGACGCGCCACATCTCGACGGTCGCCGCGGGGTCGACCAGGAGCGTCCAGCGCGCCTCGACGCCGCGGAAGACGGTCTCGAACGTCGTGTACCCCATGCCGTGGCGGCACGCAAAGCGCTCGTAGGCCGGCCAAAGGGGCGAGGGCGAGAGCGACCACGTGGTCCCGTCGTCGGCGTCGCGCGCGTAGAGGAAGCGCCCGGAGCGGTCGACGGCGAGATCCTGCTGCCAGCGCGTGATCGTGGCGAGCTGCGAGTTGTCGATCCAGGAGAACCCGCTGCCCGTATGGCTGACCGTCAGGCCCACGCGCTCGTTGGCGATCACGTTCGCCCAGGGCCGCGGGGGCCGCGGGTCGGTGACGATGTACTCGGCGCCGTCCTCGGAGAAGGCGCCGTAGCGATTCGACGGCAGGGGGCGCGAAGGGCTCATCGGGCGACCTTCCCGAAGAGGATGATCTCGGCTGGCAGCGTGCGCGCCACGGCCTCGCCGCGCGCGTTGATGGCCGCCGGTTTTCCGTTGACCGCCGCGCGGGAGGCGCG
>JBASRI010000371.1:0-5281 GCA_049273755.1 Thermoanaerobaculia bacterium | reverse complement strand
GCCCAGTCCCGGCCCAGCCTCCAGCTCGACCGCGACGACGCGCGCCGCCGGCCGAAGCTGTTTGACGGCGGACGCGACGCCGCCCAGCAGCCCTCCGCCTCCCACCGGAACCACGACGAGCTGGACGTCCGGCATGTCCGCGACGATCTCGAGCCCCGCCGTGCCCGCGCCCGCGAGCACCGTCGGATCGTCGAAAGGATGGACGAAGGTCAGCCCGCGCGCTTCGCGCACCTCGTTCAACCGGTCGAAGAGCGTCGAGCGGTCCGCGTGCAGAACGATCTCGGCGCCGTAGCTCCGCACGGCGTCGATCTTGGAGCGGGGCGCTCCCTCGGGCATGACGACCACGGCCGCGCAACCCGCGACGCCGGCGGCCCAGGCCACGGCCGCGGCATGGTTGCCGGCCGAGACCGTAACCAGGCCGCGCGCGCGCTCCAGGTCCGAGAGCGACAGGACCTTGTTCAGCGCGCCGCGCGCCTTGAAAGAGCCGGTCTTCTGGAAGCTCTCACACTTGAGGAAGAGGCGCGCGTTGGCGCGCGCTCCGAGCGAGGACGCGGAGAGAAGCGGCGTGCGGTGCACCTTGCCCCGGATCCGCTCGCCGGCGGCGCGGATGGCCTCGATGGGAATCACCCGACGGATCTTAGCCCGCACCGTGCGGGCGGGAGGGAACCCTGCTGACTCGGCTATCCTTCCGCTCGCAAGCGAAAGGAGATGGCCGATGCTCAAACGCCCCGTCCTGCTCTTCGCCGCCGCGCTCGCCCTCGCCGCGGGCGCCTCCGCACTCGACGGCGTGCTCCTGCCACAGCCCTCCGCGAGCGCGAGCCCGCAGGCTCGTCCGAAACGGATGGTCGCCAGGATCTGGCACGGGCGCACTCTGACCGCGAAGGCGGATGAGTACGAGAAGTACCTCGAGGCCAGCGGGGTCGCGAAGATCCTGAAGACGCAGGGAAACCACGGCGTCGAAGTGCTCCGCAACACCGACGGCCCCCAGACCGACTTCCTGGTGATCTCCTACTGGGAGTCCATCGAGGCGATCAAGAAATTCGCCGGCGCGGACTACCAGAAGGCCGTCATCCTGGGCCGCGACCGCGACTTCCTCCTGGACGTCGAGCCGAACGTCGTCCACTACGAGGTCGTGCGGGCGGGAGGAAGGTAGGGGCGGCCCTCGTGGCCGCCCGCGGGCGGGGCGAGACGATCAGGGCTCGGCGCCGAGGGCTTTCAGCCGTGCCCGCGCGTGCGCACGCACGACGTCATTGGGCGCGGCGGCCGACGCGCTCGACCCCGACGCGAGCTCGAGGGCCTTGCGATAGAGCGAGACCGCGCCGGGTTTGTCCCCGGCCGCCTCGGTGGCCTCCGCGAGGCTGTCGTACGTGTTGGCGGAGTCGGGATAGAGCTCCGTGTTGAGCTTGAAGACCGCGATCGCCTTCGGGAAATCCTGCTTTTGGAGCAACGCGTAACCCAGGCCGTTGAAGCGGACCTCGGCCACCGCCGGGTCCGAGGGGGTCGCCCTCTTCAGGCGCCGATATGCAGCCAGCGCCTCGTCGACGCGGCCCGCTTCCAGGTCCTCGGCCGGAACGCTTACGTTCTTGTCGATCCGGGGCGCCGTGCTGGCCTTCGACTCGCCGTCGATCTGCAGCTCCGCGCCGCCGTCGGCGCGCCGGGCAAACCTGTACCGGATCTCCTCGTCGCGGCGGACGAAGGCGTCCCTGGAGACGGGCAGCAGCTCGAAGCTCTCCCCCAGCGGCACCTTCACGTCGAGGCCGGCGCCCTTCGGCGACACCGCGAGGACGGAGTCCGAGTCGACCTTGTAGCGTCCCGAGAAACGCCCAAGATCCTCGAGCGACAGCTTCGCCAAAGCAATCGGCTCCTTCTGAAAGCCCTCCCAGTTGTACTCGGCGGCGATCGCGCGCAGGACCTCCGGCATGATGCGGAAGCCGGAGTCGGAGTTGGTCATCAGGACGGCCCCGTAGCCCTTCTCGACGCTGGCGTAGAGCAGCGCCTGGAACCCCTCGTCGGAACCGCCGTGAGTGAAGTACTGGGTCCCGCCCTTCTCTTCGATCTGGAGCCCGAGGCCGTACCCGCTCTTGCGCGGCGTGATCATGTTCCGCGCCATGGTCTTCGACAGAGGCCCCTTCTCGCCGCGGACCATCTTCTGAACGGCGATGGCGAAGCGCGCGAGGTCCGAGGGCGTCGTCCAGAGACCGGCCGCCGCCATCTCGGGATAGACGTGGCGCTTGCCCTCGACCGGCGAGCCGTTCTGGCGGTATCCGGCCGCCGCGTCGGCTACGCGCGCCTCCGGGAGGGGCTGCTCGTACGTGCTCACGGTCATGCCGACGGGGCGCAGCACCTCGTCGGCCATGAGCCTGGGAAACGGCTGGCCCGAGACGTCCGTCATCGCGAGCTGCGCGACTGTGTATCCGCCTCCCGAGTAGCGGTACTGGGACCCCGGAACCAGATCCACGCGCACCGGCGCCGTGTTCGCGGGAGGCGCTCCGTCGAGGACCTGCACGACGGTGGGAACCGGCGCGCCCGCGGCGTAGCCCGGGAACCCGTGGACCGTGAGACCGGCGGTATGGGAGAGCAGCTCCTCGAGCGTGACGGGCGCCTTCTGGGTCAACGCGTTGGCGGGGACCTTCCAGCTCTTGAGCACCGTGTTGATGTCGCGGTCCAGCGGGAGCTTTCCGTCCTCGACGAGCCTGAGCGCGCCCATCGCCGCGACCGGCTTGCTGATCGAGCCGGCCTGGAAGAGCGTCGCCGCGGTCACGGGCTTGCGCGCCTCGACGTCGGCGCGGCCGTATCCCTTCGCCCAGACGATCCGGAAGTCCTGGATGACGGCGATGCTCAAGCCCGGAACGTCGAAGTGCCGAAGTCGTTCCTCAAGCGTCCACGGCTTGTCCCCCTCGACGAGAACCGGAGGCCGAAGCCCTTTCTCGACCCGCTCGATCCGGGCGCTCTGGTCGGGCGCCGCGAGGCCGACCGACAGCAAGCTCGCAAGAAGCAGGAGGGCGAGCGGCCCTCGGGTCTTTCGCATGGTTTCTCATCCTCCCGTCGTCCGCGATGGCGCGGCGAAGTTCGGGAGATCCTAGCAGGCTGCTGAAAAATGGATGCGGGCGTCGTGTCCGGGGCTTTCGGCCGCGGGCGTTCGCTTCGCGAACGGCGGCCGAGAGTCTCTGCTACCGAGGCCCATCCGTACCCCTGCCGTGTGTAAGCCGTGAACCATTCTCCGCTCCCGTGGGCGCGTCGAGCGCCCCTGAAAACGTCGCGACGACCGGCGCGTGGTCGCTCGTGCCGACGTCCGCCCGCACGGCGGACTCCGTCGTCGTCCGCGCTAGGGCCTCGCTCGCCAGGATGTAGTCGATCCGCCAGCCGATGTTGCGCTGGCGCAGGTTGCGCCAGGGGGCCCACCAGGTGAAGAGCGCTTCGTTGTCCGGATCCATCGCCCGCCCGACGTCGACTAATCCTTGGTCGAGGAGCCGGCGCATCAGCGCCCTCTCGTCCTCGCGCTGCCCCACGACGCCCGGCTTGAGCTCCTTGGGATGGACGTCGCGGTCCGTCAGGGCGACGTTCAGGTCTCCGCAGACAACGAGCCGGCGGCCGCTCCCGCGAACCGCCTCCGCCCAGCCGCCGAGAGCCTCGAGAAAACGAAGCTTCGCCGCATAGTCCTTGCCGCCGTTGGGCACGTAGACGGAGGCGAGCGTCAAGTCGCCCACGTCGGCGGTGACGATGCGCGTCTCGTGGTCGAACGCGGGATGGCCGAAGACGGGCCGGGCGGCGCAGAGCTCCTTGCGCAGGTGCAGCGCCACGCCCGAGTAGCCCCCCGCGCCGTGCCAGTAACACCAGTAGCCCTCCGACTCGAAGAGCAACTCCGGAATCTGCTCGGGCTTCGCCTTGATCTCCTGGAGGCACACGGCGTCGGGCCGTTCGCGCGCCAGCCAATCGCGTACCTGCGCTTCCCGGGCGCGAATCCCGTTGACGTTCCAGGTGGCGATCTTCACGGCCGCTTCGAGAGGAGCTCCAGGCGCTCGGACAGCTCCGACTTCGCCGTTTCCAGCGCGCGCCGGCGGTCGGGGTTCTCCGTCTTCGCCAGCAGCTCCTCGATGCGTGCGAGCGAAAGCTCGAGGGAGCGGCGGCGGGCGACCTCTTCGGCGGGCGGGCCCGAAGGGCGCGCCTCGTCCTTGTCCCGGGCCTCGCGCGCGTGCTCCTTCTCCGCGCCGAGGTCTTCTTCGCTCTTGCCCCAGCCGCGAGCCACGCTCCAAACCTACACCCAACCAGAGCCGGAGGAGAACCGGTGCCGGAGTAAGCTCTTTCGCAACGCCATGACGCAAGCGCCGCTCTCCACCTTCGGAGCCGATCGCGTCGAGGCGGGCCCCGGGCAGGAGACCGTGCTCCTCTGTCCGGTCTCCAAGGTCTCTTGGGCGCCGCGGCGCGAGAAGACCCTCACGACCGCCGCCTACCCCGGCACGGCGGTCGAATGGGGTGGCCTCCTCTTCGAGGTCCGCCGCGCCGAGCCTCTCGCCGACGGGGGAATGCGCTACGTCCTGGCGCCGTGGGAGGAGGGCCACGCCATACGGCGGCTCGAGCGCTACGACGAGCAGAGCGAGCTCGCCCGGGCCCGGACGCGCGAGGACCTCGTGTCAGGCGTGCGCAAGCGGCGCCTTTCGATCCTGCTCGCGCCGCTGGCGGGCCTGCTGCCCGGCGCGGTCCAGAAGGACATGGAGAGCGAGTTCGGCGCGCCCTCGATCGCGATGACGATCTCGTCGGCTTTGCCTCTCTTCGTCGTCGGGTTCCTCGGCGTCTTCGAGCGGTTCCTCGGGGGGCTGGGCGCAGGCCTCGGGCTGTCCGGCTGGCTGACGCCGCCGGGGCCGATCGCCCTCTACCTCTTCGCGGAATCGGCGCTCCGACTGGGCAGCGCGATCGCGATGGGCGAGCCGATGGGCTCGTTCCCGGTCGTTTTCGCGTACCAAGCCTGGCGCGAGGCGCGCGAGCCGAAACCCGCGGCCGGCCAAGCCGCCGCGCCCGAAGACGCCGCACGGGACGCGTCCGACCGCTTCCGGATGCTCGAGCCGCTGCTCTCGCTCCTCTCGCCGGCGGAGCAGGAGGTCCTGATCGAGCGCTTCCGCTTCGAGCCCGTGCGGTGGGGCAAGCTCACCGCGGCGATTCTGCTTCTGCTCGCCGGCACCAACTTCCTGGTCGCGCTCGTCAACCTCGCCGCGGGCGCTTTCGGACCAACCGATTTCGTCTGGCTCGTGGCGGGGGGCTTCCTCTCCTGGGAGCAGATCCGGCG
>JBASRI010000366.1:0-23678 GCA_049273755.1 Thermoanaerobaculia bacterium | reverse complement strand
GGGGTGGCCCGAGGCGTCGGCGGCCTCGGGCCGGGGCTTCTTCTCCTCGTGGGCCTTCGGCTCCTCCGCCAATCAGGACGCCTTGCGGATGACCTTCATCCGGTCGATCTTCTTCTGAAGGGCCATGATCCCGTAGATCAGCGCCTCGGGCCGCGGCGGGCAGCCCGGCACGTAGACGTCCACCGGGACGATACGGTCCACGCCCTGCGTCACGGCGTACGTCCTGTAGGGGCCGCCGCAGGTCGCGCAGGAGCCCATGGCGATGACCCACTTGGGCTCGGGCATCTGGTCGTAGAGCCGTTTGACGATCGGGGCCATCTTCTCGACCACGGTCCCGGCCACGATCATCAGGTCGGACTGGCGGGGCGTGCCCCGGAAGACCTCGGCGCCGAAGCGCGAAAGGTCGTGCCGGGCGTCCATGACTGCCATCATCTCGATGGCGCAGCAAGCCAGGCCGAACTGCATCGGCCAGATCGAGGAGCGCCGCGCCCAGTTGATGACCGAGTCGACCGTCGTCGTCACGACGTTCTCCTCGAACCGGTTGTCGATCAGACCCATGCGCGCCTTCCCTACGGCCTACCGGCTATGCCCAATCGAGGGCTTTCCGTTTCCAGCAGTAGACGTACCCGACGACCAGGATCGCCAGGAAGATGACCATCTCGATCAAGCCGAAGAGGCCCAGCCGGTTGAACATGACCGCCCAGGGGAAGAGGAAGATCGTCTCGACGTCGAAGACCACGAAGAGGACCGCGATCAGGAAGTAGCGCACCGAGAACCGGGTGTCGAAAGCGTCGGTGGAGGCCTCCACGCCGCACTCGTAGGGCTCGAGCTTGGCCGGATTGGGGCGGTTCTTCTGGACGGCGCGGGCGACCAGGATCGTGCCCAGCGGCAGAGCCGCCGCCAGCAGGGCAAACACCAGTATCGGAAAGTAGTGGCCCACTGGCGCGGCATTCTATCGGACGGGCGTGGCCTTGTCATCCCGAGCGCAGCGAACCGGCGCCGTCATCCCGAGGGCGCTTTGTCATCCCGAGCGCAGCGAGGGATCCCTTTTCGAGCCGCAAGGTGACTCGAAAGGGATGAACGCCGCGCTTCGCGCGACGTTGCCTACTGCCGGGGGGCTGCGTTACCGCTGTGCTGCGCACGGCGTTCCCTAACCGCCGGGGGTCTGCCTTCGGTGGTCGGGTCGGTGGTCGGCTGTCTCGTCGCTCCGCCCTCGGGATGACAGCCGGCTCGCGCGACGCTACAGCGTCGCAGAGCCGGTCGTCACTCCCTTCGTCTGAACGAGAACCGAGATCTCTTCCCCCATTCCGCCGGGATCGACGAGCCGGAAGATGCGCCACTTCTCCGCGTCACTTCCCGCGAAGTCGAAGATGCCGGCCTCTGTGAGAAAGAGGCCCTGCCGCACGAGCCGATCGGTGCGCAGCCCCTCCGCCTCTCCCGCCGCGAGCAGCACGTCCCAGTTGACGTGCGCCGTCAGGTCGTGCGCGCCCGGATCTTCGAGCGGATCGCCGCCGCGCCGGCCGCCGGCATGCACCGAAAGCGTGCCCTCCGGACGGGCGAACGGGTGGTAGAGAATGCGCGCCGGGTGGCCATAGTCGAACGCGACGAGCCATCCGCGTGACAGCGTCCGGCCCAGCCGCCGGTGGAGAGCCGCGGCGCCGAGCGCGATCTCGGCCTTCTGCCCCGGCTCTAGAAGAATGCCCAGGACCTCCAGATGCGAGCGAAGAGCGGCGGCGGCGGGAACGGCGACCCACGCGAACCGCTCGCCTTCGAGACCTACGCGCAGTTCCTGGAGTCCGGCCGGCGAGCCCATGACGCGGGCGACGGGCAGCGCGTCGTAGAGCTCGTTGGCGAAGATCCAGCCGTTGACCGAGGCCTCGGGCAGCGTCTCGACGCTTTCGAGAATCCGCGGCGCAGGCTCGATCCGCCGTTCCGCGATCGCGGCACGCCCCGCGGCCGACACCTCGACCGCGGTCAGGCGAACGCGCTCGGCGAGCGCCGAATCCTCGAGCTGAAGGCAGCGCGCGAAGCCTTCCAGGAATTGGCCTCCGCCGGCGCCGATCTCGACGAAGTCCACCGGGCCCTCGAGCTCCCGCGCCTCGAGCGCGAAGAGCCGCGCGAGCGCCGCCGCGAACGCCCCGGTGACCGACGGCGATGTCACGAAGTCTCCGCCCTCGCCGATCGCGGCGCCGCGGGTGTAGTAGCCACTCGCCGGATCGTAGAGCGCCGCCTCCATGAACTCGGCGAAGGAGATCGGCCCTTCGCGCGCGATCCGCTCGCGGAGCCGGTCGGAAAGTGCATTCACGGCCGGCCGGATTATAGTTTCCGCGATGCGGCCGCGGAGTCTGCGATCCGGAGTGCTCGCGGTCGCGCTCGCCCTCGCGGCCGCGTGCACCTCGCGCCGGGACGGGAAGCTCCCCACGCTCGACGACTACTCCGACGGAACCTCGCGCTACGCCGAGGAGTTCCTCGCTGGCTGGAAGGCCGGAGCTCCGGGCGAGGAGCTCCTCTCCCCCCGTCTGCGCTGGAGCGGCCCTCTACCCGGCGAGAGCCTGAGCGCGGTTCCGACACGGCCGCCGCTCTCGGCAGCGGTGTTTCGTGCGCCCGCGAGCTCGATGCCTGAGCCCTCGCACGACGCGGCGGCGCTTCGCGCACAGCTCGCGGCGCTGCGAGCAGAGTTCGCCTCCCTCGGCCGCACGGAGGCCACGATCATCGGCTTTACCCGCCGGGGACAAGAGCGCGAGATCCTTCTCGCCGTTTTTCTTTCGGGCCGCGGCCCCCATGGCGAGCTTCGTCAGACCGGCGGGAAGCTTCGAGTGCTGCTGGAGCCTGCCCCGGCCGGACGCTGGACGATGACCTCGGGCCGCGTCGAGAGCTGGCTCTCCGCGTCGTCCGCCGAGCCTCTTTTCGAGGACGTCGCGCAAAAGGCGGGCCTGACGCGCCCGCACCGCGCTTTCCTCCCCAACGCCGCCCGGAACATCCCCGTCCCCGGCGAGCACATGCCGCCGGGCGTCGCCGTCCTCGACTTCGACGGCGACGGAAGGCAGGACCTCTTCGTCGCCGGAGGAGACGGCAACCGCCTCTACCGCAACCGCGGCGACGGCACGTTCGAAGACGTCGCCGAAAAAGCCGGCGTTGCCGGTCAGGAAGGCGAGGCGACCGGCGCCCTGGCCTTCGACTACGACAACGACGGCCGCACAGACTTGTACGTGACCTATCTCTTCCGGCCCAATCTCCTGTATCGCAACCGCGGCGACGGGACGTTTGAGGAGGTCGGCGCGAAGGCCGGCGTGGCCTTGAACGAGTACTGCACTTCCGCCGCCGCCCTTGACTACGACCGCGACGGGCTGCCCGATCTGTACGTCCTGGTCTACGGACATCCCGATAGCGGCCCCACGCTCGAGGCCGACAACGCCCCGCCGAACCACCTCTACCGCAACAACGGCGACGGGACCTTCAAGGACGTCTCGAAAGCGACGCGCACGGACGACACCGGCTGGGGCCTGGCGCTTCAGTCCGCCGACTTCGACGGCGACGGCTGGCCCGACATCTACATCGCCAATGATTTCGGAAACCACACGTACCTGCACAACAACGGGGACGGCACCTTTACCAATCTCGCCAAGAAAGCGGGTGTGACGGATCCGGGCTTCGGCATGGGCGTCGCGGTGGACGACGTCGACGGCGACGGCCGGCTCGACTTCTACGTTTCCAACTACTCGTTTCCGCTCAACTGGTTCCTGCCGGATTCGCGCTTTCCGATGCCGCCGTTTCCGTATTCGCTCGGCCGCCCCCTCGTGTGGCGCCGGTTGAAGGCCCTGTCGCGGGGGTCCTCTCTGTTCCGCAACCTCGGCAACGGGAGCTTCGAGCGAATCTCCGACGAGGCCGACGTTTGGGACACTTCCTGGTCGTGGGGTTGCGTCTTCGTCGACGCCGATCTGGACGGCCGGCCCGACCTCTTCGTCGTCAACGGCATGGTCACCGGCAAGAGCGAGACCGAGCGCGAGATCGACTTCTGGAACCTGATGTCGGTGGAGTTCAAGAAGTTCGAGAAAGGCATCCCGATCACCGACTTCGGCGACGACTCGCTCTGGGGCCGTCCTCCCAAGCGCTTCTACCGAAACCGCGACGGCCGCCACTTCGACGAGCTCGCGGCCGTCACGGGTCTGGAGTCCAACGCCAACCAGCGCGGCCTCGTCGTCATGGACGCCGACGGCGACGGCGCGCCCGACCTCTTCGCCGCGGGCTTCCTGCAGCCGCCCCAGCTCTGGATGAACCGCAATCCGTCGAAGGCGAAGACGCTCGTCGTCCTTCTCAAGGGCGATCCGAAAGCGCCGGGCCCGTATCGCTCAACGCGCGACGCGCTCGGCGCGACGGTGACGGTCGAGGCCGGCGGCCTCTCCCGCACGCAGGTCGTCTCGGCAGGATACTCCTTCCTGTCGTCGGGTCCCAAGGAGCTCTACTTCGGGCTCGCGGATCACGCCTCCGCCGACCGCGTCACGGTGCGCTGGCCGTCCGGCCGCGTGACCGAGCGCCGCGATGTTCCCGCGGGGCGTCTACGGCTGGTCGAGAAGGCGGACGGCTAGCCTCGCCTCACGAACTCTTCGACGGCACGCCGAAAGGACGCAGGATCGATGGCCGGGTAACGGTACAGAGCCGGCTCGATCTTGGCGTAGAAGCCGAGCAGATCTCCCCGCGGCACCAGTCCCCGCCGCACCATCTCCTCGGCGTCCTGCAGGTCCTGGGCGTGGCCGCGCTCGATCTTCGCGAGCGCCTGCGCCGCGAGATCGTAGTGATGAAACGAGAGCCGGCCTTTTCGGGCGATGAAGGGACTTCGACCCTCCCAACCGGGAAGCGCGGGAATGAAGTCGTCCGGAGAGGCGAGCTCGACGTTGATGCCGAGGGACTCCTTCAGCTCCGGGATCGCCCGCAGGACGGATCCCGAGTCGGGGACGATCTTGAGATCCACGTCCACGGTGCTGGCTCGCCAGCCGTAGAGCACGGCCGTCGCTCCTCCGGTGAGGTAGACGCGAGCGTCCTCGGAAGCGCGGTCGCCGAGCGCGTCGAGAAAGGCTTCGATCCGCGAGGCGTCCGCTAGCGCGCGCATTCGGCGGCGCGCTCGAAGCTGACGAGCCGCCGAAGCAGCGCGTTGTAGCGCGAGTGCGCCGAATCGGATTCGGAGCGGGCCAGCATCTCGTAGAGCCGGTGCTCGGGGGACGAAAGCGGAGGCGGGAGCTCGAAGCCGATGCGGCGCAGCCGCGGCGCACCGATCGAAACCAGGAGGGCCTCGACCGACTCGATTCCGTCTCCGAGATCGGCAATTCCCTTTTCGATCAGCTCCGCGCCAGGCAGCACCGGCTCCACGCGTCGAGTATAGACGCCGGCTCGGGGCGGCCTCTCGCGACGCAGGAGGCGCCTGACGGCCGACAAGACAAGGAGGCCGGCCCGGAGGCCGGCCGCAAAACCCAACGGAGCGACGAGACTCAATCCGGCCAATGCAGGCCGAGTCCCTTCGCGAGGAACACGGCCATCTGCCCGCGTGTCAGTGGCTTGTCCGGGCAGAACAGGGGCGGATTGAGGCTGCATCCTCCGGTAATCCCCGAGGCCTTGAGCGCTTCGATGTATTGGAAGAACGGGTGGCTCGTGGGCACGTCGTCGAAGGAGGCGACGGCCGGAGGCGGGCTCACGGTGCGCTTCCACCAGAGCTCGACCCATGAGAAGGCTCCGGCGGTATCCGTTCCGTCGTTGATTTCGACGTCGATGGCGAGGAGGTTGTGCACGTTCTGAGCGAGCTGGAAACCGAGCGGGGTCGCGTTGTAGTCGGTGTCCAGGTTGCCGTGCTGCGAGCAGGAGAACGCGACGACCGGCGTCACGTTCCCGTTGCGGTCCACGAGGCTCACGGCGATGCCCGTTACGGCCGGCGCGCTGCACGCCCCCTCCAGCCCGACCGTGTCGAGGACGGCGCCCGAGGGAATGGACGCCGTGGCGTAGTAATGGATGTCGGTGCTGAAGATGTGGTTCTGCCGGGCGAAGTTGGACGGATCGGTGACGTAGGTCGGATACGACGAGTTGTCGTCGCTCAACGGCGTGAAAGAGACGGCACCGACGACGGTGACCGTGTAGTCCTGGATCCCGAACTCGTCCGGCGCGTGCCGGGTCGTGGCGACCTTGGGAGGCTTCGGCGCGGTCCCGGCGAACGCCGCACCGGCAAACAGAATCGCGAGTACCGAGAAGCCGAGACGGGTGGCGGTTCTTGTGGCTTTAGTCATGACGATCTCCTTTTCAATTGGGCCAGTGCAGGCCGAAGCCCTTCGCGAGAAACACGGCCATCTGGCGGCGGGTCAGAGGCTGGTCCGGGCAGAACTGGGGAGGGGTCTGGTTGCAGCCCGCCGTGATCCCGGACGCGGCGAGTGCCTCGATGTATTGGAAGAAGGGGCTGCTCGTCGGCACATCGTCGAAGGACGCTGTCGCGGGCGGCGGAGTCACGGCACGTTTCCACCAGATTTCGACCCACGCGAACTCTCCACGGGGGACACTGGGGTTGCCGCCGTTCAGGTCTTCGATGTCGAGTACGAGAATGTTGTGCGCGTTCTGCACGAGCTGGAATCCGAGCGGGGCCGCGTTGTAGTCGGTGACCCAGTGTGTATCGTTCGAGCAAGAAAGGCTCGCGATCGGCGTCGCGGCTCCGAACCGATCGACCAGAGTGAGGTGGACCGCGACCGCGCCGACGCCGTCGAAGCACAGGCGCTGCAGGCCAACGAAATCGATTACCACGCCCGAAGGGATCGATACCGTTGCGTAGTAGTGAGCATCATTCACATCGTCGAAATGATGAGACCAATTCTCCCGCGCGAACCCGTTGTCCCGATAGGGCGGGTACGATGAGTTGTCGTTGCTCGCCGGCGTGAACGAACCGTACCCGATCGTCGTCACTGTGTAGTTCTGTGTACCGAACTCGTCGGGGGAGTGCTGCATGGTCGCGACCTGACTTTTCATAGTGGCCGTCTCGGCCGCGGCAGCGCCCGCTGCGAGGGTCATCGCGATCAGGCAACCGAGGACTCCTCTCATCACGGGCGCTCTACGCATCTCGCACCTCCCCATTTGTCCGACCAATCATTGGCGACCTCCTTCTTGCCGGCCGGTGGCCTCTTCGGCGGCTTGGAGGACAAAGAAGCAGGGCGTCGGAAAGGTTACAGAGGCTTCGCGCCGACCGATTCGCATTGGACGAGGCCGAGGCGCGGTAGCCACAAGAAAAGGCCGGCCCGAGGCCGACCAAGACCATCGAGCGTGAGACTCAATTCGGCCAGTGCAGGCCGAATCCCTTCGCCAGGAAAACGGCCATCTGGCGGCGGGTCAGCGGTTGGTCCGGGCAGAACTGGGGAGGGGTCCGGTTGCAGCCCGCCGTGATCCCGGACGCGGCCAGCGCCTCGATGTATTGGAAGAAGGGATTGCTCGTGGGCACGTCGATGAAGGATGCGACGGCCGGTGGCGGGCTTACGGCCCGCTTCCACCAGATCTCGGCCCACACAAAACCGCCGCCGGCGTAAAAATCGTTGTTGTTGAGCTCGACGTCGAGGGCGAGCAGGTTGTGAGCATTCTGAATAAGCTGGAAGCCGAGCGGAGAATCGTTGTAAAGCGTTCCGCCATAGAAATCCGGCTGTTGAAGCGTCACGACGGGCGTTATCGCGCCGAACCGGTCGACCAGCTTGAGTTGGAGGCCGATGATGCCTCCGTTGCCCGCGTAGCCTCGTAGCCCGACGAAGTCGATCACGGCACCGGCAGGAACGGAGACGGTGGCATAGTAATGGGCGTCTGTGCCTGATTTGTTCTCTCGGTAAATTCCGCTTGGCTGGATATTCGTCAGATACGGTGGATAGGACGAGTTGTCGTTGCTCGCGGGCGTGAACGAGCCCGCCCCGATCGTCGTCACGGTGTAGTCCTGCGTACCGAACTCATCGGGAGCTTGCCGCGTGGTGGCGACCGGACTCTTCACGGAGGATCTCTCGGCGGCGGCGGCGCCCGCGGCGACGGTCATCCCAATCAGGCAACCAAGAACTCTCCTCAGCACCGGCGCTCTAGGCATTGGGCACCTCCCGGGCTGGAACTCTGAGAAGCGTCATGGCTCCCTCCTCCGTGCCGTCCGGTGGCTTTTCGGCGGCTTGGAGAACAAAGAAGCAGGGCGTTGGAAAAGTTACAGACGCCGCCGCACGGCGATGGAGGGACTAGCCCTTCTGCGCGACGAGCTTCTTGAAGCGGGGGTTCCCGCGCAGCGGGTCGAAGTTGGGGTCGATGCGCAGCAATGCCGGGGACAGGGCGTAAGGGATCTTCAGGAGCGGTTCGAGCCGATCGAGCGCCTTCTCCTGCTCGCCCACAAGCAGGTAGATACGCACGAGTTGGTGTTGGTAATAAGGGCCGTAAAGCGCGTCCTTCGAAATGGGGTCCAGGGCGACGCCTCGCTCCCCCTCCCGAATGGCTCGCTCCTTTTGTCCGAGGTAGGCCAGCGCGAGACCGAGCGATAGGTGACGCTGCGGATCTTCGGACGCGAAGCGAAGGTGGTCCTCGAAAGTCTTCTTGGCCTCATCGGCAAAGGCGCGAACCTTCTCGAAGTCGCCTTTCCACCCGTAGGCCTGCGCGAGGCAGAGGCCCCAGACTCCCCGGTCGCCGTCGAACGCGCTCGGCGTCAATCGGAGGAGGAGCTCTCGCTCCGGCGCGTCGAGCACCCAGCCGTAGTCTCCGACATAAGCCACGTACGCCACCAGCGCCGTTGGCTCAACGTCCTTCGCCGCGGCCTGGAGCACAGCCCGCGCACCCGCCAGGTCTCCTTCCATGAGAAGCGACACGGCCTTCGTCTCGATCAGGTCGAGGTTCGAAGGAGCGAACGCGAGGCCCCGATCGAGAGCCTCTCTCGCTTCGCCATAGCGGCGCAGGGCGACGAGCATGCCGCCCAGTCCGGCCGCATTGTTCGCCGACCGCGGATCGAGCACAGCCGCCTGGGTAAAGTGCTCCACCGCGGCGCCCCAGCGCCCGAGCGCTCCCTCGGCATACGCCGTCTCGCGGAGAAGCTCCGAATCGCCGGGCGCGAGGTGCCTCCCCTTCGTCAGCTCCTCCAGGGACCTCTCGAAGTCTCGAGAAACAAACCTCTGGTTGCCGAGCGCCAGGTAACCTTCGTAGCGGTTCGGCGCAAGCGCCATGGCCTTCTCCGCCGCTTGCCGGGCTCTCTCAGCCAGCTCAGGCATCGGAATCGAGTTGATATAGAGGATCGAGCTCGACCGTGAGACCTTCGCCCACGCCTGGGCGAACCGCGGATCGAGCGCCACGGCCTGTTCGTAGAAGGTCAACATCTTTCGCAAGCTGGCTGGATCGCTGCTCGCCGTGTCCCAGAGCTCCTCGCCCTTCAGGAAGGCGTCGTAGGCGTCGAGATTCGACGTGGGTGCCTCAGCGAGGCGTTTGGCCTCGCCCACGCCGAGCGCGCTGCCCAGAGATCGAGCAACCTGCGCTGCGATTTCAGACTGCACCCGAAAAACGTCCGTCAGCGATGCGTCGAACGACTGCTGCCACTTCGACGTCGGAGCTCCGACCGCAGGCACCTCGACCAACTCCGGGCTCACTTCGACGCGACTCGCCCCTCCAGCACCCTTCTGCCAACGCACGGTCGCCGTCAGCAGATACGGCACCTCGAGCTCGTGCGCGATCTGCGTCGGCGACTTCGTCGTCTTCTTGTACGGCGTCGAGCTCCCTCTGGCGATCACCTGAACCCCCGGGAGAGAGGTCATCTTGCCCCGGATCGCATCCGCAATTCCGTCCGTGAAGTAGTCGTCTTGCGCGGCGCCCAGGTTCTCGAATGGAAGGACCGCCACCCGCTTCACCACCGCCGCGCCCCCGGCTCGGTCGCGAGAGTGGCTCAGGACGAAAAGACTTGCTGCGACCACAACGACGAGAAGACCCGCTCCGAGAAGAACCCTCCTGTTGTCACCGGATGCCGCCGCCGCCCGGCCCCCGCTTGTCAGAACGGGCGAAGATGCGTCGGAGAGGTTGAACGCGATGTCGCTCGCCGACTGAAATCGATTCTGCGGTTCCTTCTCCAGACAATGCCGCACGATCTGGTCCAGGCCGGGAGGGATGCTCCGCCCCGACTCTGACAGCTCCGGCGGCTCCTCCTTCAGAATCGCCGACATGGTCTCCGCTGCCGAGTCGCGCTTGAAGGCGTGCCGGCCCGAGAGCATCTCGTAGAGGATGGTTCCGAAGGAAAAGATGTCCGACCGTCCGTCGACAGCCTGACCCTTAACCTGCTCCGGCGACATGTAACCCAGGGTTCCCAGGATCACGCCCGGTTCGGTGAGAGGATCTCGTCCCGCGGCCGCTTGCTCCCTCCCGGCCGCATCGAGCGGCCGCCAACTCGCGACGCCGAAGTCGAGGATCTTGACGTGATCCTCTCGGGTGACGAAGACGTTCTCGGGCTTTAAGTCCCGATGCACGATCCCCTTCGCGTGCGCCGCAGAGAGCCCTCGCGCGATCTGCGCGGCATAGTGGATCGCCTTGCGCAGCGGCAGGCGCCCGCCAGCGAGCCGTTCCCGCAGGGTCTGCCCCTCGAGAAGCTCGCTGACGATGTACGGCGCCCCGTCCTGCGTGCCGACGTCGTAGACGGCCATGATGTTCGGGTGATTGAGCGCCGAGGCCGCCTGGGCTTCCTTCTCGAAGCGCCGGAGACGGTCCGGATCCGTCGAGAAAGAAGCGGGAAGCACCTTGATCGCGACCTCGCGCTTCAACCGCTCGTCTCGCGCCCGGTAAACCTCCCCCATCCCGCCCGCGCCGATCGCGCCGACGATCACGTAGGGACCCAGACGGTCGCCAGAGGTCAGCTGTGCGTCCAGACCCAGTTGCATCAGGCAGGCTGGACACGCGTCCCGATCTCCTCCGATTGCCAGGGTCGCGCCGCACCGCCCACAACGTTCGGGGCTGCTCAACCGCTCAACCCTTCAGAACGCCGAGCAAGTAACGGATTTCATCATCCACGTCGCCGGGCTCGCGAACGGTGTCTGCGATCTCCTGGCGCAGCAGGTCTCCGAATCGACGTCGCAGCCGGTGCACGGTAACCTTGACCGCATCCTCCGTCATGTCGAGCGAAACGCCGAGCTCCCGATAGGACGAGGCGGGAACGTCACCAGACAAATGGCCTCGAAGCTTTTCAAAGCGTTTCCATCTCTCCCCTCCGGTCCATTCCTGGCCCAGTCGAGTCAGCGTCCGCTCCAGAACCGTCGCCGCCCATTTGCGTTCGAAGAGTGTTTCGGGCGTCAGCTCGTCGGTTGGCTCCACGCGATACCGGTCCTCGGCGCCCTCCGCATCCAGCGACAACAGGGGCCGATCCGGGGAGCGCTTCTTCGCGCGCTCGCGGTCCAGCTCGTTCGAGAGAAAGTGCTTGACGGAGGCGAGCAAGAAGGAGCGAAAGCGGCCCAGAGAGGGATCGACTTGCTTGAGATCGCGACGCTCGAGCAGTCGCGCGAAGTAACCCTGCGTCAGGTCGCTCGCCGCCTCGGCGCCATAACCCTGCCGCCGGACGAAGGCATAGAGCGGGTACCAGTACGCCGCGCAGAGCGCCTCGAGAGCGTTTCTCGACTCCACGCTCTCCCCGCTCCGGGCGGCGAGGACGAGGCTCCAGTGAGTCGTTGCGAAGCGTCCGTTCACGGGACCACCTGACTTTCGCCGATGTTACACGCCTCCTCACGCCGGCGGTTACAATGCCGCTCCCGATGGAGAAAAAGCGCAAGTTTCTCTTCGTCTCGCTGACCGGCTTGGTCGGCGACATCGCGTGGCAGGTCTTGAAGGAGGGCCACGAGGTCCGTTACTTCATCGGCGATCCGGAGGAGAAGGACATCGCCGACGGCTTCGTCCCGAAGACCGACGACTGGGAGAAGGACGTGGACTGGGCCGACGTGATCGTCTTCGACGATACGCTCGGGCAGGGCGAAAAGGCGGTCGCGCTGCGGGCGAAGAACAAGGCCGTGGTCGGCGGGACCCCCTACACGGACCGGCTCGAGGACGACCGCTCCTTCGGGCAGGAGGAGTTGAAGAAAGCCGGCGTCACGATCATCCCCTACCGCGAGTTCGACAACTTCGACGAGGCGATCGCGTACGTCCAGGAGAACCCGACCCGCTACGTCATCAAACCGTCGGGAGCCGCCGGCAACGTCAAGCGGCGGCTCTTCGTGGGCGACGAGGAGGACGGCGGCGACGTCGTCCGGATGCTCGAAGCCTACAAGAAGGCCTTCGCCGACGAGATCAAGGTCTTTCAGCTTCAGAAGCGTGTCGTCGGGGTCGAGGTCGCGGTCGGCGCGTTCTTCAATGGGAAGAGCTTCATCTATCCCATCAACGTCAACTTCGAGCACAAGAAGCTATTTCCCGGAAACAGCGGCCCCCCCACGGGCGAGATGGGGACGACGATGTTCTGGAGCGAGCCGAACAAGATCTTCGAGCAGACGCTCCTGAAGATGGCCCCGCGGCTGGCCGAGGAGGGCTACCTCGGCTACATCGACGTCAACTGCATCGTCAACAACAACGGGATCTACCCGCTGGAGTTCACTTCGCGCTTCGGGTACCCGACGATCTTCATCCAGCAGGAGGGCATGATCACGCCGATCGGCCTCTTCCTCTGGGACCTCGCCCACGGGCTGGACCCCAAGCTGAAGGTCAAGAGCGGCTTCCAGGTCGGGGTGCGCATCGTCATGCCGCCTTTTCCTTTCGACGACAACGCGACCTTCGACTCGTTCTCGAAGAACGCGGTCATCGTCTTCAAGCGGGGCACGCCCGAGGAAGTCCACATCGAGGACACCAAGATCGTCGAAGGGCAGTGGCTCGTGGCCGGGACCTCGGGCGTCGTCCTGACGGTCGTAGGCCTGGGCCAGACGATGAAGCAGGCGCGCGAGCAGGCGTACAGCCGTGTGCGCAACATCCTGATCCCCAACATGTATTACCGCGACGACATCGGGGAACGGTGGGCCGAGGACTCGGACAAGCTGCACAATTGGGGATACCTCAGGTAGACCGTCACGGGCGAGTTGAAGCTGGCGGCGACCGCAAACTCCTTCACGTCGTTTTTCTAGACTGTGCGGACGGCCGCCGCAGCTTAACTCGCCCTCCGAAGTCTCAAATTCGCCTGGCGGCCGCTTCCTTCTCCTGGGCGTCCACGACCGCGATTGCGGCCATGTTGACGATGTCGGCCACCTCGACGCCCCGCTGGAGGACGTGGACCGGCTTCTTCAGGCCCAGCAGGATCGGGCCGATCGCCTCGGCGCCGGCCAGGCGCCACACCAGCTTGTAGGCGGCGTTGGCGGACTGGAGGTCCGGGAAGACCAGGACGTTGGGGTCGCGCACCGCCGCCCACGGATACTCGGCCTCGAGCAACTCCGGCAACACGGCGTAGTCGGCCTGCATCTCCCCGTCGATCCGGAGGTCCGGCCGGGCGGCCCGGACCAGCTCCACGGCCTTCCTGACCTTGAGCGCGTTGGCGTTGGTGTTCGAGCCGAAGTTGGAGAAAGAGATCATCGCGACGCGCGGCTGGAAGTCGAAGCGGCGCGCGGCGTCCGCTGCGAGGATCGCGATCTCGGCCAGCTCCTCGGCGGTCGGGTCGATGTTGACCGTGGTGTCCGCGAAGAAGAAGGTCCGGTTCTTCAGCATCAGGATGTAGAGGCCGGAGACCCGCTTGACGCCCGGCGCCGTCCCGAAGATCTGAAGCGCCGGCCGGATCGTGTCCGAATAGGACTGCGTCAGGCCGGAGATGACGCCGTCGGCGTCGCCGGCGTCGAGCATGAGCGGGCCGAACACGTTGCGCACGCGGGCCTGGCGCCCCGCCTCTTCGACCGTCATCCCGTGCCGGCGGCGCAGCTCTTCCAGCCGCTTCGCGTACGCCGACAGCTTCGGCGAACGGTTCGTGTTGACGATGTCGATCTTGTCCATCGGAAGCTGGAGTTCCCGGGCCAGGACCTCGATCTCCGCCTCGCGTGCCAGCAGAATGGGCCGGCAGATCCCCTCCTCAGCCAGGATCTTGGCCGCGCGCAGGATCTTCGGGTGCTCCCCTTCCGGGAAGACGATGCGCTTGGGCTCGCGACGCGCCTTCGTGACGACGGCGCTCATGACCTCGCGGGAGCGCGAGAGCATGGCCTCCAGGCGCCGCAGGTACGCGCCCATGTCCGCGATCGGCTGACGGGCCACGCCCGAGCGCATGGCCGCGTCCGCGACCGCCGGCGCCACCCACAGCAGCACCCGGTGATCGAAGGGCTTGGGGATCAGGTACTCGCGCCCGAACCTGAAGGACTGGCCGCCGTAGGCCTTCGAGACCGAATCGGGCACGTCCATCTTGGCGAGCGCAGCGAGGGCCTGCGAGGCGGCACGCTTCATCGGCTCGTTGATCTCGGTCGCCCGCACGTCCAGTGCTCCGCGGAATATGAAGGGGAACCCGAGAACGTTGTTGACCTGATTCGGATAGTCGCTGCGCCCCGTGGCCATGATGACGTCCGGACGCACGGCCCTCGCCTCTTCCGGAGTGATCTCGGGATTCGGGTTGGCGAGCGCGAAGACGATGGGGTCGCGTGCCATCCCCTCCAGCATGTCTCCCTTGACGATGCCTCCGGTCGAGAGGCCGATGAACGCATCGGCGCCCGTCAACGCGTCCTCGAGCGTGCGCTCGAAGGTCTCGACCGCGAACTCGGCCTTGTAGGGGTTCATGTCTTTTTGCCGGCCGAGGTAGATCACGCCCGACTTGTCCGCCATGCGGAGGTTCTCGCGCCTGACCCCATAGGAGATGTACAGCTTCGCGCAAGCGATCGCCGAGGCCCCGGCGCCGCAGAAGACGACCTTCACGTTCTCGATCTTCTTGTCCACGATCTCGAGCGCGTTCAGGAACGCGGCCGCCGAGATGATGGCCGTCCCGTGCTGGTCGTCGTGGAACACCGGGATCTGGAGCCGCTTCTTGAGCCGCTGCTCGATCTCGAAACACTCCGGGCTCTTGACGTCCTCGAGGTTGATCCCGCCGAACGTGGGAGCGATGCGGGCGACTGTCTCCACGAACTCATCCACGCCGCGGGCGTCCAGTTCGATGTCGAAGACGTCGATGTCGGCGAAGCGCTTGAAGAGGACGCCCTTGCCCTCCATGACGGGTTTGGAGGCGAGGGGTCCGATGTCGCCCAGGCCGAGCACCGCGGTGCCGTTGGAGATCACGGCGACGAGGTTGCCCTTGGTCGTGTACTCGTAGACCTTGTCGGGGTCCTTCGCGATCGCCAGGCACGGCTCGGCCACGCCGGGGCTGTAGGCGAGCGAGAGATCTTCCTGCGTGAGGCAGGGCTTGGAGGGAACGACCTCGACTTTCCCCTTCCGGCCGCGCGCGTGGTACTCGAGCGCCTCCTCGGGCGTCATCTTCCGCATCGGTTGCCCCGGTTCGTAGGGGCGGCGCTAGCGGCCGCCCCAGGGCGGGGACGAGCCCCGCCCCTACAAACAGTGAGAAACATCACCCCTTCGCCAGCTCCGCTCGCAGCGTACGCACCGCTTCGACCGCTTCGCCCTTGGGGACGGCGCGGGCGCTCTTGTCCCGCCGCGCCACAACCTCGACGTTGCCCTCCTTCAGGGCCCGGCCGCCGACGTTCAGCCGGATCGGGAAGCCGATCAGGTCGGCATCTTTGAACTTCACGCCGGGCCGCTCGTCCCGGTCGTCGTAGAAGACCTCGAGCCCCGCCGCCTGGAGCGCCTCGTACAGCGCGTCGGCCTCGCGGCGCGTGGCCTCGTCGGACGGGTTGAGCGAGACCAGCGCGACCTCGAACGGGGCAAGCGCGAGGGGCCAGACGATTCCATCGGCGTCGTGGTGCTGCTCGACGGCGGCCGCCATCGTGCGCCCGACGCCGATCCCGTACGTCCCCATGACGGCGGGCCTGGTCTCCCCCTTCTCGTCGGTGTACTCGCACTTCAACGCCGTCGAGTACTTGGCGCCCAGCTTGAAGATGTGCCCGACTTCGATCCCGCGGGCGATGTCGAGGGGCTTGCCGCAGCGGGGGCAGGGGTCGCCCGCGCGCGCCTGCGCGAAGAGGGCCCACTCCGAGACCTTCGCGTCCCGGCGCTGGACGAAGCCCGCGACGTGCCAGTCCCGGCGGCCGGCGCCGGTGACGGCGTTGACGGCGTCCCGGATCGACTCGTCGGCCACGATGCGAAGCTTCTCGGCCGGGAGCTTGTGCGGCCCGACGTAGCCCACGGGAGCTCCTGTCGCTTTCTCGACCTTGTCCTCGGAGGCGAGCGCGAGGTGATCGACCCTCAGGGCATTCTTTAGCGCCACCTCGTTGACGTCGAGGTCGCCGCGCAGGAGGGCCACGACGAACCCCTGCTCGGTCTCGTAGACCAGGCACTTGATCATCCGCGAGGCCGTGATGCCCAGGAACTCGACGACGTCGGCGATGCCCCCCTTGCCCGGCGTCTCGACCTCGGCCAGCGGCGTTTCCGTCTCGTCCTTCCAGGGGGCGGGGCGGCGTCCTGTTTCCGCCTTCTCGAGGTTGGCGCCGTAGCCGCACGCGGTGCAGCGCACGACCGCGTCCTCTCCGGTGTCGGCGAGCACCATGAACTCCTCCGACGCCGAGCCCCCGATGGCTCCCGAGTCGGCCTGCACGACCGTGAAGTCGAGACCGCAGCGCGAAAAGACCCGCCGGTAGGCCGCGTCCTGCGCCGCATAGGAACGGTCGAGGCCCGCGGGGTCCGCGTCGAAGGAGTAGCCGTCGTACATCAGGAACTCGCGGCCGCGCATCAGGCCGAAGCGGGGCCGGATCTCGTCGCGGAACTTGGTGCGGATCTGGTAGAGCGTGACCGGGAGCTGCCGGTAGGAGGTCAGGCCCGAGCGGACCATCGTCGTCACGGCCTCCTCGGCCGTGGGCGCCAGGCAGTATTCGCCGCCCTTGCGGTCCTTCAAGTGAAACAGGATCTCCTCCTGCACGTACCGGCCCCAGCGGCCGCTCTCCTCCCAGAGCTCCCGCGGCTGGAGGATCGGCAGCTCCACCTCGAGCCCTCCCGCGCGGTCGATCTCCTCGCGGACGATGCGCTCGGTCTTGCGGTGCGACCGCAGGCCCAGCGGTGTCAGCGAATAGATGCCGGCGGCGACGCGGCGGATCATCCCGGCCCGCGAGAGCAGGACGTGTGAGACCGCCTCGGCGTCGCCGGGGACTTCGCGGACGGTCTGCAGGAAGTATCGAGACCAGCGCATCGGGACGGGAGGATACTCGACCCGGGCCGGCAATTCCCGATTACCGGCTTCCGTCCTTCTCTCTGCGGCGCGGCCCCACCTTCTCGACCAACCGCAAGTTGGACCTGAGCTGCTGCATCATCCGGTCCTCGATGCCGGCCCCCCGGGCCGCGGTTTTGGCTTTGGTGAAGGCCGCCTTTGCCTCCTCGGCCTTCCCCGCGGCGAGGTATGCCATGCCCAGATGGTGGAAGGTCGTCGGGGCCGGCGCCCGCTCGCTCGAGCGTCGCAGGCACTCGATCGCCCGGTCGTACTCGCGCCGCTTGTAGTGAACCCAGCCGAGCGCGGCCAGCGGATACGGCTTCAACTCCTCGGGCGCCGCGGCGAGGGCGCGGCCGGCGTAGTCGAGCGCCAGGTCCAGATCTTCGCCGGACTCGGCCAGGCTCGTGGCGAGCTCGTAATAGCCCACCGCCTGGGCGGTCTTGGAAGGATGCTGGTCCAGGAACTCGCGAAGGAACTCGGCCGCCCCCCGGGCGTTGCCTTCGGCGCGCAGCGCCTCGGCCAGCGTCGAGCAGGCCGCTGCGGCGACGACGTCCTCGGGGTCGGCGGCGAGCACTTCGCGGCACGCCGCGATCGCCTCACGCCACCGGCCCATGGAGGCCGAGAGAAGCGCGAAGGAGACGCGGATGGTCGGGTTGTGCGGCTCGGCCCGCATCGCCTTGCGGTAGAGCTCCTGCGCCCGCTCCAGGTATCCGCGCGCGGCGCTTTCCTCGGCGTCGCGGAAGGCGGCCGCGCCCGGGCCGTCCACGCGCGGCAGCTCGTACTCGCCCCGCCGCTCGAGCAGCCGCACCGCCTCCTGGTACTCGAGGCGCCGCGGGTTCTTCTCGAGCGCCTGCTGGAAGCACTCCAGGGCGCGCTTCAACCAATTCTTCTCGAGGTAACAGAGCCCGAGCTGGAACACGGCCTCTTCGGACTCGGGGGCCAGCCGCAGCGCCTCATCGAAGTGCTGGATCGCCCGGGAGAGCTCTCCTTTTTCGCGCAGAACGTTGCCGAGCAGAATGTGGGCCGACGGGACCGGAGCCGACTCGAGGGCCAGCGAGAGCTGCCGCTCGGCCTCTTCCCAGCGCGACAGGTGGGCAAAGAGCGTTCCCAGGGCGAAATGCGGCAGGAACGCATCGGGCTTGCGTTCGATGGCGCGCCGCAGTGCCGTCTCGGCCGCCGCGGTGTCGCCGGTCTCGGAGGCCGCGATGCCGCTGTAGACGAGGGCCTCGAAATGATTCGGGTCGACCGCCAGGATCTTCTTGAAGTTGGTCGAGGCCCGCTCCAGGTCTCCCGCCGAGAAGAAGGTCTCGGCGAGGTAGAAGCCGAGCTCGACGTTGGACCGGTCGGCGCGGTAGAGATCCTCGAGGACGCGGATCCCGCGGCCGGCGTCCAGGGCCAGGATCGCAAACTCGGCTTCGCGCAGCTTCTTCAGGAACGCCTCCCGGTCCAGGACCGCCGAGCGGGCGATGATCCGGTCCCGACGCTCCAGGAAGCGGTCCTTCTTTTCGACCGCCTGCATGCGCTCATCCATCTTGGATTCCCAGAGGTCCACGACCTCCTCGGCGCGCACGGCCCCTCGCCGCTCGAGGGTCTCCTGGAGGGCGAGGATGCCGGTGTGAGCGACGAAGAGGTTCTTCTCCAGATTCCCCATGGATTCGAAGAGGGACTTGACGGCCTCGGCCGTGCGCTTGACGACGTCCTCGAGCGTGGAGATGCGCTCGAGCAGGTGCTCGTCGAAGGGGATCTCCTCCGGCGGCTCGCCCGTCTCCTCGACCACGCCCACGCCCGAGAGCACGAGCAGCTTCGAGTTGCAGCGGGCGCAGAACTCCTCGTCGTCCGAATTCTTGAGGCCGCAGACCTGGCAGTACATGTCAGAGGGCAGACGGCGGATGGCAGACCGCAGACAGAGGGGTCATGCCTGGGCGTACTCGTAGAAGCCGCGGCCCGTCTTCTTGCCCAGCCAGCCGGCGTCGACCATGCGGACCAGCAGAGGGCTGGGCCGGTACTTCGGATCGCCGAAGCCGTCCTGGAGGACCCGAAGGATCGCAAGGCAGGTGTCCAGGCCGATGAAGTCCGCCAGCGCCAGGGGCCCCATCGGGTGGTTCATTCCGAGCTTCAGAATCCCGTCGATCGCCTCCTTCGTCGCCACACCCTCGCGGAGCGTCTCGATGGCCTCGTTGATCATCGGCATCAGGACCCGGTTCGACACGAATCCCGGGTAGTCGTTGCAGAAGATCGGCGTCTTGCCCATCCGGCGCGCCAGATCCTCGACCGCGGCGGCGGTCTCGTCGCCGGTCGCCATCCCTCGAATGACCTCGACGAGGGCCATCATCGGGACCGGATTCATGAAGTGCATCCCGATGAAACGGTCGGGCCGCCGGGTCGCGGCGGCCAGGCGCGTGATCGAAATCGACGACGTGTTGGAGGCCAGGATCGCCTCCGGCTTGCAGATCCGGTCCAGCGTTCGGAAGAGCTCCTTCTTGATCTCCTCGTCCTCGATCACCGCTTCGAGGACGGCATCGGCGCCCGAGAGGGCCTCGAGCCTCGTCGTCGTTTCGATGCGGCCGAGCGCCGCCGCCTTCTCCGCGGCGGAACGCTTGCCCTTGGCCACCTCGCGGTCGAGGTTCTTCTCGATGCCCGCGCGCGCCTTCTCGAGGAGCGGCTCGGCCACGTCCACGAGCGTCACCGGACAGCCGGCGGCCGCGGCCACGTGGGCGATGCCGCTGCCCATCTGGCCGGCGCCGACGACGCCGAGGGACCGGACCTCCATGGCGCGACTCTATTGCGGGGGGGAAGTCGAATCAACCGCGGCTACGCCGCGATGCGATGCGGCGAGTTGCGGTGTTCCTCTCTCTCGTCGGCACCTTCAAACCGCCACGCGGTACTTCGGCGTGCCGAACCGGGACACGAGCGCGACGCCCACCGCGACGATCGAGGCCACGCTCCAGAGCAGCGCTCCCACAAAAGGCAGAAGGGAGACGCCTCCGAGCAGCGCGAAGCCGGCGGCGAGCGCGGCCGGACGGCGCGCCGGAGAGACGCTCTTCAGGAGCTTCTGGCCGACGAGCAGGAAGAGTGCCGCCATCCCGAAGACCTTCGCGACGACGGCCACGGCCGCCGAGGCGAGAGCGATCGGAATCCCGAGCGCGGACGGCAGCAGCGCCAGCGCCGCTCCCGCGGCCAGAAAGAGCGTCAGCACTCCGAGAGCTCCCGCCAGAAGCGAGGCCGACCAGTCCTCCTCGGCGAACATCGCCGCGCGCGCGAGCGGCGACGCGAAGAGCCACAGCAGTGCGAGCGCGACCGCGAGCCAGAGCGAAAGCGCCAGCAGGTGCAGTCCGGAAAGGACCGATCCGCCGAGCGCGCCCTCTTCCCACGGAGCGCGGCGCATCTCCGAGAGATACAGGTGCAGGAGCGATCCGGGCGTCGAGACCCGCCCTTCGACCGGGGGCGCCGCTCCCCCGGGACTCTCGATCTTTCCTCCGAAGACGAAGAGGTCGCCGGCCACGGATCCCCCCGGCGCAAACGAGACGTCTCCGCCCCACACGATCACGTCGCCCGAGACGCGCGCCGCGATGCGCACGTCGCCGAGCACCGACACCACGCGGCCCGGCAGCGCCTGAGACACGACGACGTCGCGCCCCACCGAAGTGATGGAGCCCGGTGCCGCGAGAGCCGCGCGGGAGGAGAGAAGGAAGAGTCCCGTGAGAAGGAGGGCCGCTCGCCTCATCGCCGGCCGGACGCGCGGGAGAGGACGCGGTTCAATCCCAGCGTCAGCGGCGCGAGCAGGGCCAGGGCCGTCAGGCCGAGCGCGCTTTCGTGGCGCATTCCGTCCGAGAGCGCCTGAAGGCTCGACGGAGCCAGACGCAGCAGGTCCGAGGCCCACTGGGCCACGGCCCGCGCCAGCGCCGACAGCGGGGCAAGGGCGAGGGCTCCCAGGGAAAGCTGCTCGGAGGCGGTCAGCGCCGCATAGGGAAGGGTGAGGAGCGCGAGACCCGAGACGACGAGGCCGGCGGTCAGCAGCGTCGGGGCCCTCCAGAGGGCGTAAGTTCGGCGCTCCCGGCTCGAGAAGGCCCGCAGCCGGGTCACCCGCTCCGCCAGGCCGGAGACCGGCTCGGCGGCTCCGCAGGTGGCTTCCAGGGCGTCCGCGAGGGCGCGGGCGGCCACGATCCGGGTCTGGCAGGAAGGGCATTCCCGGGCGTGCACGGCCGCGTCCGCCGCAAAGACGGGTTCCGCCCCGGCGGCAACCGCCTCGGCGTCAATCGGATCCAGTGGGCGCGGACAGGTTTTCACGTCGCTTCTCCAGCCAACCTCTCCTTCAATACGACTCTGGCGCGAAAGAGTTTGTTCTTCACCGTGCCCAACGGCATCTTCTTGACCTCCGCGATCTCCTCGTAGGACAGGCCGGCGAAATGGCGCAGCGCGATGAGCTCCCGAAAGTCCGCCGGCAGGTCCTGAATCGCCCGGATGATCGCCCGACCCCGCTCCACGTTGCGGAGCTCGCCGTAGGGGTCGAGCCCCGCCGATTTCGGCTCGGGCTGGAAGCCGGCGCCTCCCCCTTCGGGGTCGGGCACTTCCAGCGGCACGGTGCGGGGGCGGCGCTTGCGCAGATGGTCGATCGCGGCGTTGCCCGCGATCCGGAACAGCCACGTGGAGAACTTGTAGGCCGGGTTGAACCGGTCCAGGGCCTGGAAGACTTTCAGGAAAATCTCCTGCGAGAGGTCCAGCGCGTCGTCGCGGCTCCCGACCATGCGCGTGACGTGAGACACGACGCGCACCTGATACCGCCGGACGATCGTCTCGAAGAGCACATCCTCGCCGGCGAGGATGCGGCGTACGATCTCGCCGTCCTCGAGCCCTCCGTCTGCCGGCCCCAACTCTCTGCTTTCCATCGTCTCCCGCGGCCGACCCCGTCGCCGGGCCCGGTGCTAAGATTCCCCGGCATTCTAGTGGAGCGGCCCCTGCGCCCCGGGAGACTGCCATGAGCACGATCGCCGAACCCCAGTTCCCGACCATCGGATCGCATCCCCAGGGAACGGATTCCGCGAGCCCGTTCGAGGAGATGATGTCGCGGTTCGACCTGGCCGCGCAGAAGTTAGGCCTGGACCCCGGTCTCTACAAGGTGCTCCGCGAGCCCGTCCGCGAGACCAAGGTCTCCATCCCGATCGCTATGGACGACGGCCGCATCGAGGTCTTCATCGGCTACCGCGTGCTGCACAACATCGCCCGGGGACCCGGCAAGGGCGGCATCCGCTTCGACAAGAACGTCACGCTCGACGAGGTGCGGGCGCTGGCCGCGTGGATGACCTGGAAGTGCGCCGTCGTCAACATCCCGTTTGGAGGCGCCAAGGGCGGCGTCATCTGCGACCCCCAGAACCTCTCGCGCGCCGAGCTCGAGAAGATTACGCGGCGCTACACGGCCGAGCTCATGGACCAGCTCGGGCCCGAAAAGGACGTGCCGGCCCCCGACATGGGAACCAATCCCCAGACGATGGCGTGGGTGATGGACACCTACTCCATGCACGCCCGGCACACCGTGACCTCCGTCGTCACGGGCAAACCTCTTTCGCTGGGAGGATCGCGCGGACGCGTCGAGGCCACCGGGCGGGGACTGATGCTGATCGCGCGCGAGGCGGCCCCGATGAAGGGCTTCACGCTCCAGGGCAGCCGGGTGGTCGTCCAGGGCTTCGGCAACGTCGGCTCGATCGCGGCCCGGATGTGCCACGAGGCCGGAGCCCGGATCGTCGCGGTCTCCGACATCCAGGGTGGCATCTCCAATCCCGTGGGGCTCGACATGCCCGCCTTGCTCGCTCACTACGAAAAGAATCGGACGCTCAAGGGGTTTCCGGGGGCCGAGCCCGTCTCCAACGAGGCCCTCCTGGAGCTCGACTGCGACATCCTGATCCCGGCCGCGAACGAAAACCAGATCCGCCAGAAGAACGCCGGCAACATCAAGGCGAAGATCGTCGTCGAGGGCGCCAACGGTCCCACGACCCAGCGCGCCGACGAGATCCTGAACGCCAAGGGCGTGCTCGTCGTGCCCGACATCCTGGCCAACGCCGGCGGCGTCACGGTTTCCTACTTCGAATGGGTCCAGGACCGCGCCGGGTTCTTCTGGCGCGAGAGCGAGGTCAACGAGCGGCTCGAAGACATCATGGTGCAGTCGTTCCGGGACGTCGCCCAAATGGCCGAGAAGTACGGCGTGAGCTTCCGGATCGCCGCCTACATGCTCGGGATCTCCCGCGTCGCGCACGACACGATGGTGCGGGGACTGTACGCATAAGGCGGGTCTCAGGTCCCAGGTCTCAGGTCTCACGACGCGGTCCGCACCGTCCGCTTCGTCGCCGGCCCCGACGGGAGCGTCACCGCCGTGGAAATCGACGAGCAGATGGGGCCGGTGGTAGCAGCGAAAAGATTGCCGTAGGGGCGGCCCTTGCGG
>JBASRI010000353.1:0-10671 GCA_049273755.1 Thermoanaerobaculia bacterium | reverse complement strand
GGCGCCTGGCGACGGCTCCCGCCAGAAGCCCGGCCGCGAGAGCGGCAGCGAGCGGCGGAAACCACACGGCCCGGCGGAGCACGGCGGCCGGAGTTCTCCCGCCCAGGGCTCTCGCCGCGGTGCCGGCGGCCAGGTCGTACAGAGGCGGCCACGGACAGAATGCGCCGTGCGTCCCGCGAGCGGAATCGAAATCGAGCACGGTCAACGGATGCAGGGCGGAAGAGACGATCCGCTTGGCGTGGTACAGCTCGTCGACGGGAGAGACCTGGGGAGACCCGCCCGCGAAGGCAAGGCGAGCATTGGCCGCGCGAACGGCAAAGGCGAGGAGGAAGACGGCGCCGCCGATCGCCACCGCGCCGATCCACGAGCGTGCGCCCAGCTTCAAGCCACCGGCATTCTAGCCCGCGCGCTGGCCGCTAAGCGTTCCTCGGGATCAGATCCGCGGTCGCAAGGAACTTCGGCGGCTTCCTCGCCTTTGTCGCCTGCTCGAACGCGTAGGCGATCTTGAAGAGCGTTGGCTCGCTGCCCGCGCCCGCGAAGAACGAGAGCCCGACAGGAAGCCCGAAGGAGAACCCCGCGGGCACCGTGACGTCGGGATAGCCAGCGATGGCCGGGAGCGAGGAGCTCCCGCCCGGGCCGTAATCGCCGTTGACGAGATCGATCAGCGTCGCGGGACCCGAGGTGGGGGCGATCAGGCAGTCGAGCCTGTGCTGCGCGAGCGTCTTGTCGATGCCTTCGGCGCGCGACAGGCGCGTGTCCTTGGCCAGGGCGTCCAGGTAGGCCTTCTCGGTCAGCGGCCCTTTGGCCTGGGCCTTTTCGAAGATCTCCTGCCCGAAGTACGGCATCTCGCGGTCGCGATTCTTCTCGTTGAACGCGATCAGGTCCTTCAAGGTCTTGTATGGCGTGCGCTCGCCGAGCGAGGCGAGGTACGCGTTCAGGCCCGCCTTGAACTCGTAGAGCAGGACCTCGAGCTCGCTGTCGTCGGTCTCGCCGACCGTCGCGATGTCGGCCGGATCGACGACGACGGCGCCCTGCCGGCGCAGCTCGAGAATTGCCGCCTCGAAGACCGCGTCGGCTCCCGAACTCTGCCCGGTGAGCTTCTTGCGCACGGCTCCGATCCGGGCGCCCGACAGTCCCTTTGGATCGAGAAACGCGGCGTAGTCCACGGGCGCCTTGCCCTCGAGATCGCGCGTGGCCGGATCCGCCGCGTCGAAGCCCGCGAGCACCGTCAGGAGGATCGCCGCGTCCGCGACCGAGCGCGTCATGGGCCCAGCCGTGTCCTGGGTATGAGAGATCGGGATGATGCCGGAGCGGGACACCAGGCCCACGGTCGGCTTGAAGCCCACCAGTCCGCAGTTGTTGGACGGCGAGACGATCGAGCCGTCCGTCTCGGTGCCGACGGCGATCGCGCCGAGGTTCGCGGCCGCCGCCGTGCCAGAGCCGGCGCTCGAGCCCGAGGGGTTCCTGTCGAGCGCGTAAGGATTGCGGCACTGGCCTCCCCGCCCGCTCCAGCCGCTCGAGGAATGGGTCGAGCGGAAGTTTGCCCACTCCGAGAGGTTCGTCTTGCCGAGCAGCACGGCGCCCGCGGCGCGCAGGCGGGTCACGATGTGCGCGTCCCGGACCGGGATCGCGCCGACTAAGGCGAGCGAGCCCGCCGTGGTCTGCATCCGGTCGGCGGTTCCGATGTTGTCCTTGATCAGAACGGGGATTCCGTGGAGGGGGCCGCGCAGCTTGCCGGCTTTTCGCTCGGCGTCGAGACGTTCGGCGATTGCCAGCGCGTCGGGATTGACCTCCAGGACGGACTTGAGGGCCGGCCCCTGGCCGTCGAGGGCCTCGATCCGCGCGAGGTACTGCTCGCAGAGCGTGCGGGAGCTGTCCTGCCCCGATGCCATTCGTTTCTGAAGGTCCGCGATCGCAGCCTCTTCGAGCTCGAAGGGCCGGGGGCCTGGCACGGAGGTCGGGCCCGGCGCCGCCCCCGCGGGAGCCGCCCCGCGCGAGAGCGCCGCAACCCCCCCGAGCGCTCCCAGCTTCAGAAGCGCCCTTCGATCGAGATCCGAGCTCATGGAGTGCCTCCTGTGGGTTTCGAAAGGGATATCACGGTCTGGAGCTCAGCGCCTCGATCAACGCCGCGGCCGAGAGCGGCTCCCCCGTCGCGTCCTCGAGAATCTCGTCCATCGTCAGGCTGCCGCCCCGCGCGAAGAGCCTTTCCCGAAGGTACTCTCCAGCGTCCTGGCCCCACGGACTCACGAACCTCCGACTCACGGCGCGGTGCACCTGCCGCCCGACCATTTCTGCGAGGACGTAGCTCTGCACGTAGATCGGGCCCGTGGCGTAAAAGGGGTTGAACGCCCAGACCGGCAACGCGTGCGTCGAGACGCCGACGTGCGTCTGGTAGAGCCGGTCGTAGAGGGTCGACAGGTCCTGGTCCGGATTCGCGTAGGCCTCGAACTCGAAGAGAGAAGAGGCGATGCGCTGCCGCAGGTCGTAGACGCTCCCGAGCCGGTAGGCCTCGGCCATCCCGACGGCTTCCTCCCGGGAAAGGCCGAAGAACTTCGTCGCCACGTCCGGCTCGTAGAGCAGGAGTGCCATCACTTGCCCGAGCCCCTCGTCGAAGGGCTGCGCGTAGTTGCTCTGGAGCAGAAACGTGGGCTCGGCGTCGAAACAATAGTGGAGGGCGTGGCCGGCCTCGTGGAGAAGTGTGTCGGTGAAGGTCAACCCCTCGTAGGTGTTGACGAGCATCCGGACTTCCTTCCCGTAGCGGATCGGGTAGGTGCCCCCGCCGAAGGCGATGTCGGCGACCTTCAGCGCCACCGGGAGCTTCCCGATGTCGTAGCCAAGCGAGAGCGCCAGCGCGCAGATCCGCGGCCAGGCCTTGGCGCGCGCGAGCGCGTGGTCGGCGGCGGGACCGGAGAGCCTCGAGAAGAAGAAGTCGAGGTCCCAGGGCTCGAGCCTCTCGACGCCGAGCTCCCGCTTCATGCGCAGCTCGAGCCGCGCGAACTCCTCCTCGGTTCCGCGGCGGATCTGCTCGAATGCGGCCCGCAACTTGCCGCGGTCGACCTGGTTGCGGCGCAGCATGAATTCCGGGAAGGGTTCTGCGGCGAAGCGGCGCGCGAGGCGCTCCCGCAGCACCATCGCTTCGCGCACGCGGGCCCCCGCGATTCGGTCCATTTCGGCGCGGGCCTCCCAGGCCTGCCGACGCCGGGAGCGGTCGGGATCCCGCGAGACGATCGTGTTGAGCTCGGCCCGGGCGATGCGCCTGCCGCCGACGGGGAATCGCGCCGCCGCATAGGCCTTCTCCAGCAGCTCGGTCAGCGCCGCGAGCTCGGGATCCCCCGAGATCCGCGCGTCCGTCGCCTCGTCGAGGAAGAAACGCCGCCGGCGCTCGGCAAGCCGGTCGGAAAACCGCGCCTTCGAGAGACCGTCCAGGAATACCGGCTCGGTCAGGACCTCGCGGATGCGCGCGCGGACCTCCAGCGTCGAAGCGCCCTTCTCGCCGAGCGCCACGCGGTACTGCGTACGCCAGTACTCGGCCGACAGATCCGCGAGGCGCTTCTCGCGTATCGCGAGCTCCGTCTCCAGGCGGGCGGCGTCTTCGGACGCGGGCGCGGCCGCGCCGAGGCACAGCGCGAGAAGCAGGTGGACGCCGCGTTTGGCCATGGGCGGGCGTATTGAAGCACAGACGATAGGATTTCCTGGTCTTGACCTCCCGGCAGGTGCTTGTCGTCTACGCGGCACTCGCGCTCCTCTGCGCCTTCTATCCGGCGTTGTTCTCGGAACGGCCGGCGCCTCTCCACACCGGCGCGCCGTTCCTGCCGGATTCGCGGCGGCCTCCGGAGGCCAACGACGAGCTGATCGACGTTGCGACGCAGCTGGTTCCGTGGAGCCGCGCCGTGGCCGACGCGTATGGGCGGGGCCGTCTCCCTCTTCGCTTCGCGTCGAACGGATGCGGGACCCCGCTCTGGGGCAATCCCCAGGCCCAGGCCATGACGCCGACGACGCTCCTTTTCCTGGTTCTGCCGCCGGCCTGGGCCTCCGCGGCCGCCGCGGCCGTCAAGCTCTTCGCCGCGGCAGCAGGAGCGTTCTTCTTCGCCCGCACGCGCCGCCTTTCGACCCTCGCTTCGGTGTGGGTCGGCCTCGTGTACGGCTTCGCGATCCACGCCACGGCCTGGATGCATTTTCCGCTCACGTGGCCGGTCGCCCTGCTTCCCTGGGTCCTTCTCGCGCTCGAGCGTCTCGCGCGCGGCAGGCGCCGGGGGTTCGCCGCGACGCTGGCGGTCGTGATCCTGCTCTTGCTGGGCGGCTACCCGGAGGGCGAGCTCCTCGTCGCAGGAGCCGGGGCCGGATACTTCGCCGCCCTGCTCTCCGTCGAGCCCGCGGCGAGACGAGAGCGCCTGCGGCGCCTGGGCCTGGCCGTCGGCGCCTCGCTTCTGGCGCTCGGAGTGACTGCGGCCTACGTGTTGCCCGCCGCCATCGCGATCATGCGCAGCGAGCGATCCGCGGCCGTCGCGCGCGGTTCCGGGGCAGTCCCCCCCGAATCCTTGCTGCGGGGCTTCCTGCGGCCCCCCATCTACTGGTCGGCAACGCGCTTCTGGGTCGTGCCGGAGGCGCAGGGGAACCCTCGGGACCACGACAAGTTCGGGCCGTACTCCTTCGCGGGACGAGCATCCGGGTACGCCGGCGTGCTGATCCTCGCCTTCGCCCTCGCCACGTTTTTCTGGAAAAGGCCGCCCCGGTTCGTCGCGGCGGCGCGCTGGGCAGCCATGCTCGTCGCCCTCTACATGCTCTGGTACCCGCCCCTGGTCTGGCTGCTGCACCGCGTGCCCGGGGTCCGCGAGGCGGCGCTGCGGGTGACGACCAACCGCGCGGGCTCGATCCTCGTCCTGTTCCTGGCTCTCCTGGCCGCGTTCGAGCTCGATCGCATCCGCGGCGGCGGATCGGCGATGCGGACGCGCGCGGCTCTGGGGGTCCTTCTCGTAGCCGCTGGACTCGTCGCGCTCGAGTACAAGCGCACCGTCGACCGCCCGACCTCGACCGCATGGCGGGACGCGAGCTTCGTCCTGCCGGTTCTCCTGCTCACGGCCGCGATCGTCCTTCTGGCCGGCCGATGGACGCCGCGGCGCGCGACCGCTCTGGCGGTCGTCCTGCTCGGCGGCACGGCCTTGGACCTCCTGAAGATCGGAGCGCGCTTCAACCCGGGCACCCGGCCGGAGGACGAGTACCCCGTCACTGCGGGAGTGCGGGCGATCCGGACCGCGGCGGAGGGCGGACGTTTCGTCGCACCGGACCCGCTGCTTTCCGGGCTGGCGTTTCCCTACGGCCTGGAGGACGTGCGCGCCCTCGATCCCCTGGCGTCCGCGGACTACCAGGACGCTCTGGCGGCCGCCGCCGGCTACAGGTCGGCCCGGAACCCCCTCTCCGTGATACAGCTGGATTCGCCGTTTCTGGATTTCTTGAACGCGCGGGCGCGCACCGCTTACGGTCCGGTCGTCGCGAAGCCGACCGCGGCCGCGATCCTCCCCGACCGGCTGGTCGGCGTGCGCGACCGAGGCGAGCTCCACGCCCGGCTCGCGAACGAGACCGACTTCCTGAACCGGGCGTTCGTCCTCGGATCCGACGAGACCTTTTCCGGGGACGCGGCGCTCCTCGCCTTCCAAAAGCCCCGCCCCGAAGAGCTTCGGATCCGGGTCCACGCGGACTCCCCGCGCGTGGTCGTCGTCCCCGAGAGCGACGACGGTGGCTGGACGGCGTCGGCCGGCGGAGATTCGCTGCCGACGTTCCGCGCCAACGGCGCCTTCCTCGGGATCCGGATTCCCGCGGGCGAGAGCGACGTGCTGTGCCGCTACGTCCCCCCGGGGCTCCGGACCGGGACCGCGATCAGCGCGGCCTCTCTTCTCGCTCTTCTCGCCCTCCTCGTCAGAACAGATGCGCGATCGAGCTCGCGTAGTAGCTCAGAAGCGGCAACTCCTCGCGGCGCGCCCGATACAAGCCGCCCGAGTCCTCGACCAGCCGGCGAAGCGTCAGCATCCGCAGGCCAACCGTGATCGCGTAGTCCTGGTCGCCGCGCGGGAGGTAGACGTGTGCGCCGCGGCGGTCGAGATCGTTCATCAGGCGCAGGACCTCACCCTTGAGCTCGAGCTCGCTCCACGCGCGGTCGGGCTCCCGGACGAAGACCGTGGCGACGAGGGAGGCCGGCACGACGGGGATCACGCGCGCGACCTCGGCCATCAGCTCCCGCGCGAGATCCTCCAGGCGCCGCGAGTGCTCCTCTCTGGGCAGTGCCCGAAAGTCCAGGCCCCGGCGGGACAGGTACGAGGACAGGGAGACCGGCGAACCGAAGTTGACGCACGCGTAGCCGAAGCGGTGCCACTTGTTGCGCGCCCGGAGCCAGACGTTTCGCCCCACGAAACGAGCCGTGTTGGTCAGAGCCTCGCCGGTCCCAGTCCGCGGCGCCGCGGGCGACAGCGCGGCCAGAAAGCTGCGGTCCTCGAAGATGCGGTCGTAGTTGATCCCGACCGGAACGAACGCGATGTCCCGCGGCCCGGAGGGGTCGAAGCCGCGCAGCATGTAGTCCAGGATCCCGAGCTTTGGCGGCCGGAGCCTCCCGTCGCGCGAAAGCCCGCCCTCGGGAAAGACGGCCTGCGTGACGCCCGCTTGGGTCGCCATCGCCACGTAACGCTCCAGAACCTTGCGGTAGAGCGGATCTTTGGAGTTGCGCCGCACGAAGTACGCCCCCATCGCCCGGATCAGCGCCTGGAGCGGCCAGATCCGGGCCCACTCGCCGACCGCGTAGGAGAGCGCGGCCTTCTCCGCCGCCAGGTACGACACCAGGATGTAGTCCATGTTCGAGCGGTGGTTGATGAGGAAGACGACCGTGGCGTCGGGCGCGATCGCGGCCAGCCCCGCCTCGTCCGAATAGCCCAGCCGCACGCGGTAGAGCGAGCGGGCGAGACCGCGTGCCAGCCAGTAACCAAACCGGAAGTAGACGTAGGCGTTGAACGCCGGCACGATCTCCCGGGCATAGCGGCGGACCTCGCCCATCGCGACGTCGCGGGGCATGTCGCGCTCGCGCGCGTAGGCCTCGGCGGCCTGCTGCACCTGCGGGTCGTAGAGGAGCCGGTCGATCAGGACCTCGCGCTTGGTCAGCTTGAAGGGCTGGATCCGGATCTTCAGCCGCGTGTTCAGGTCTTCGACCACGCGGTTGACCCGGCGGCGCAGCAGGAACCGCAGGCTCGGGATCAGCAGGCGGTCGAGCGCCGCCCACGCCGCCAGCAGCGCCAGGACGATCGCGAGCCAGAGGGGCAGCGTCACGCCGTCGCGCATGGGGTTGGAACGAGAGCATAGGATAGAACCCGCCGAACCCCGCGGAGCATGCCGAGCCGTTCCCTCTTCGTCACCGGCGCCACCGGCTACCTGGGGCGCCGCGTCCTGCCGGACCTCATCGCCCGGGGGCACTCGGTCCGCACGTTGGTCCGCCCCGGCTCGGAGGGAAAGCTTCCCGCCGGTGCCGAGCCCGTGATCGGCGACGCGCTCGACGGCGATTCCTTCACGTCCCGCGTCGCTCCGGCCGATACGCTTCTGCAGCTCGTCGGCGTCCCCCACCCCGGTCCCGCCAAGGCGGCGCTCTTCCGCAGCGTGGATCTCGTTTCCGCAAAGACCTCGGCGCAGGCGGCCGCCGACGCCCATGTCGCGCACTTCGTCTACGTCAGCGTGGCGCACCCCGCGCCGGCCATGAAAGCCTATTGGCAGGCGCGGGCCGAGGCGGAGGCGTTCATCGAGGAGAAGAAGCTGAATGCGACGATCCTGCGCCCCTGGTACGTGCTGGGGCCGGGCCACCGGTGGCCGTATTTGTTGCTGCCCGGCTATTGGATCGCGGAACGGCTCCCGGCCACGCGCGAAACGGCGCGACGCCTGGGCCTCGTGACCCTCGACCGGATGGCGGCGGCGATCGTGCGCGCAGTCGAGAATCCCGCCGTCGGCATTCGGGTCGTCGAGGTGCCGGAGATCCGGGCGTCGCGGCTCTAGATCAGCGCGGCCAGAGCCACCCGAAGATGGCGGCGGTCAGCAGTCCGTAGGCGATTCCGTCGGCCGCTTCCTTGAGCGTCGTCGACCAGGAGCGCCCCCACCAGATCGCGTTTGGAATGAGTGCCGACATGTACGCCAGAATCGCGATCCCCCCGGTGATCCGGAAGACCGTGCGGTACGGGACGCCCGACGGCAGAACGTGTCCCGCCAGATACGCGACGGACGCCGAGACGAAGATCAGATAGAGGAACCAGACGCCGAGCTGTTTGCCCATGTTCACCCGGCCCAGGGGCCACACGGTCATGGTCCCCGTCGGTCCATCGGCGATTTTCTTTTGCGTCTCGGGGCTCTTGTCGCGGGGATTGCAGAAGGGGAATCGGTACTGCCCGCGCCCGACACCGGCGCGGCGCATCGTCTCGAGGACGCCGTCCTCGCCGGGCAGCGCCTTCCAGTCCGAGCGATGGTGCGGCAGCACCATCCAGACGAGAGAGCTCGCGATGAAAACCACGACCGAAGACACCAGGATGGGAAGCCAGAGGCTGCCGAGAGTCACCATACCCACCTCCCCCGTAGTCCGACGGGACGTTGCATGAAAGGATATGCGATCGCTGCCAACGTCATGGACATCAAACGCGGAGGTTTCACGATCTCGACGGACCCGGCGCGGCTGGACCGCGAGGTCATCCACCGCTTTCTGGCCGGCTCCTACTGGGCCAAGGGAATCCCGCGCGAGGTCGTGGACCGCTCGATTGAGGGATCGTTGAACTTCGGGCTCTACGAGGGTGACGCGCAGGTCGGCTTCGCCCGCATCATCACGGACCGCGCCACGTTCGCGTACGTCTGCGACGTGTTCGTCCTCGACTCACACCGAGGACGCGGGCTGGCGACGTGGCTGATGGAGACGGCCCGCGCCCATCCCGACCTTCAGAACTTGCGGCGCTGGGTGCTCCTGACGCGCGATGCGCACGGCCTCTACCGGAAGACCGGGTTCCGCGACATCGAGAATCCGGCGCGTTACATGGAAGCCGTGGATCGGGGCGTCTATGAGCGACGATAAAGCGCCTCCCGACTGGTGGCGAGAGTTCTTTTCGGGGCTCGCCGTGGAGTTCTGGCAGGCGGCCCTTCCGGAGGAAGCGACCCGCGCCGACGTCGAGTTTCTCTGGAGAGAGCTCCACCTCTCCGAGGACGCGCGCGTCCTCGACGTGGCCTGCGGCGCCGGAAGGCTGGCGCTGCCCCTGGCCGAACGGGGGTGCGCGATGTCGGGCGTGGACATCTCGGACGAGTTCCTGCACGCGGCGGGACGCGCCGGCGCCGAGCGCGGCCTCCCCCTCGATCTTCGCCGGGCCGACATGCGCGCGCTGCCCTGGGAGAGCACGTTCGATGCCGTCTTCTGTTTCGGCAACAGTTTCGGATTCCTCGACGACGCCGGCCACACCGCGTTCCTCGGGGCGGTCGCGCGTGCTCTCGTGCCGGGCGGCCGCTTCGCGCTCGACTACGGCCAGGCGGCCGAATCGGTCCTGCCCCGCTTGGTGCCTCACGAAGAAGCGCAGTACGGGGACTTTCGCTTCATCGAGGACAACCGGTACGACCCGCTGACGGGCCGCGTCGAGACGCGCTACACCTTCGAGCGCGGAAGCCGCAAGGAGACGAAGCTCGGCTCCCACCGCGTCTACACGGCCAACGAGGTCGTCCGCATGCTCGGAAGGGCGGGGCTGATTGTGCTCGACCTCTTCGGATCCCCGGACGGAGCGCCCTACCAGATCGGCTCGCCGCGGCTCATCCTCGTCGCGGAGCGTGCCGGAGGCTCCTCGCAAGGGACCAGAGGCTGATCAGAGTCCAGCTTCCCTCCAGGACGGTCAGACCCAGGTTGCGGGCCTCCACCGCGAAGTAGGTCAGGATCGCCGCGCCCGCGAGGTTCAACGCCAGGTAGCGGGCGTCCTCCGGGCCGAGCTTTCCCGACTGCTGACCGCCGAACGCGAGGAGGATCATCGCCGCGCCGACGAGGGAGACGACCTGCCCGATCATCGCGCGGCTCCGGCCCCGTCCCCGAGCTCGCCCGCGAGCCTGCCGAGCGCGGCCCGAAGCCGTCTTTCGAGGGCCTGCGGCAGCGGCTTTCCCCAGGGATCGGTCCAGGCCTCCCACACCTGCTGCGGGATCGCCCGGGTCCGGATCTGCGCTCGGATCTGCCGGCCCTGATGCTTTCTCTCCACGATCAGCCTCCCTTCGGAGCCTCGGCCTCCTCGGCCGGGGCGGGGTAGCAGGCGAGGACCAGGCGGTAAGGCCGTCCGCGGCCCGGCCGCCCGTTCTCGAGACGGCTGGGCGAGCAATAGCGGGCGATCACGTCCACGAGCGCCCGGCGGATGGCCTCGGCGAACGCAGCGCGCTCCCCGGGGGTCTCGAAACGAAACTGGGACTTGACCGACAGCGTCGTGAGCCGCATGTCTTGCGCCGCGGCCTCCGCGGCGGCCCTCGAGACGTCGGAACGGACCTGTTCGGTCAGCGCCAGCAGGTAGTCGGACGACGTCGTGTCCGGGATCGCCCGCCAGTCGGCGGCCAGAGGGCCGAGCAGCTCCGGAGCCAGAACGTAAGAGCGCGCCGTCGCGACATAGCGCTGCTCGATCAGGTTGCGCCGGCGGCGCCGGCCCGCCG
>JBASRI010000351.1:0-3942 GCA_049273755.1 Thermoanaerobaculia bacterium | reverse complement strand
GTGTCGGACGGCTGGGACAAAGACGCGGACAAAAACACGGTGGCGGGTGGCACCGTCGAGCCTCTGCCGTTCCACGGCATGGACGACTCCCGGTACGGCGAGCTGCCGTTTCCCGACAGCGAGGCGCACCGGGTGTACGCGCGCGCGTATCTGACGCGCCGCGGCGGGCCGGAGGAGTTCCGGGACGCGGTGCGGAGCAGACGGCAGGCGGCAGAGGGCAGCAGGCAATAGGCGGGAGGCAGGAGGCAGGTGAGGAGAGTCGCGCCGATTGCGATCGCGCTGATGGCGCTGGCCGCCGCGAAGGCGGCCGCGCCGCCAGGCGTCTTCCGGGACGCCACCAAGGAGTCGGGAATCCGCATGCGCGTCCAATCGGATTTGAAGCGCCTGAAGCTGATCGCGACGATGGCCGGAGGCTGCGCGGCGGGCGACTTCGACGGCGACGGCCGGCCCGACCTCTACGTGACCAACTCGATTCGCCGCTGGGGAAAGCCCAACGCGGACAACTGCGGCCGTCTCTACCGCAACGTCGGCAGCGGCCGCTTCGAGGACGTCACGGAGAAATCCGGCATCCACGCCTGCGGTCTGGGCGTGGGGGCGTTCTGGGCGGACCTCGACGGCGACGGCAAGCTCGATCTCTACCTGACCAACGTCGGACCCAACGCGGTGTGGTGGAACCGGGGGGACGGCACGTTCGAGGAGGGAAAGGACACCGGCCTGGAGGATCCGCTCTTCTCGGTGGGCTCCGCCTTCCTCGACTACGACGGCGACGGACGTCTGGACGTGGTCGTCGCCAACTACCTCGACTCCACCCCGGAGTGGGAAGTCGCGCAGAAGCAGTTCGAGCTCCGCGTGCCGGAGGACTACGTCGGCCAGCCGTCGCACCTCTACCGCAACGAGGGAGGGCGCCGCTTCCGCGACGTCACGCTGGCGGCCGGCCTCGCGGTGCCGCCGGCGGAGACGAAGACCCTCTCGGTCGCGGTCCTCGACTACGACGGCGACGGCCGGAGCGACCTCTACTTCGTCAACGACCGTGCCTCCAACCGCCTCTTCCGCAACCGCGGCGACGGGACGTTCGTCGAAACCACGGTCGAGACGGGCGCTGGAGTGCTGGGCAACCATCCGCGCGCCGGCATGGGTGTGGCCGTGGGCGACCCGTTCGGCGGCGGGCGCGACTCGGTGTTCGTGACCAACTTCGGCGCCGAGGAAAACAGCCTCTACAAGAACGTCGATGGAGTGCTCTTCGAGGACGCGGGCAAGTCCTCCGGGGCGGGCGGGATCGGGATGCCGTACGTGCGGTGGGGGACCGACTTCGCCGATTTCGACAACGACGGTTGGCTCGACCTCTACGCGGCCGGCGGTCACCTCGCTCCGCGCTACGTCCGGACCCTCGGGCACTACCGCAGCGGCCAGGCCGACTACGTCGAAGCCGGCGACCGCTCGTATACGCAGCCCACCGTCCTTCTCAGGAACCTGGGCGGCGGGCGCTTCGCGGAGTGGGGGGATTCCGGAGATCTCGCGAAGATTCGCATGTCCGCGCGCGGCACGGCCGTCGCGGACTTCGACGGCGACGGCGGGCTCGACCTGGTCGTGGTGGACGTGGACGGTCCGGTGCGTGTGTTCCGGAACGTCGTAGGCGCGCGGCAGAGCTGGATCGCGATCGAGCCCCGCCCGGGCGCGGACGGGCGAACGGTCCTCGGCACGACCGTTGCAGTGAAGGCCGGCGTGCTCACGCAGACGCGCGTCTACCGCGTCGCCTCGTCCTACGCCTCCGGCTCGCTCACGCCGCTGCACTTCGGGCTGGGGGCGGCCGAAACTGCCGACGTCGAGGTGCGTTGGCCGGACGGATCCGTCCAGGCTTTTCGAGATGTCGCGGCCCGACGCACCTACCGGTTGCAGCGCGGCGCGGGCCTTGAGGCTATGATCCCCGAGGCAACGCCCCCATGATCCCGATCGGCGACGACAACTCCGACCGGCTCCGCGCGCCGATCGTCAACTGGCTCCTGATCGGTGTCAACGTCTTCGTGTTCGTCGTGTTTCAGGGCATGGGGACCAACCAGCGCTTCACGATGGCCTTCGCGACGATCCCCGCGGAGATCCTGAGCGGGCACGACATCGAACAGACGATTCCGATCCGGGACGAGTACGGCCGGGTGGTCGACAGCATGGAGATCGGCCACACGCCGATCTCCGTGTATCTGACGCTCATCACGGCGATGTTCATGCACGGAGGCTTCGCGCACCTGGCCGGCAACATGCTCTACCTCTGGATTTTCGGAGACAACCTGGAGAGCATCCTGGGGCACCTGCGCTACCTGATCTTTTACCTGCTGACCGGTGTGCTCGCGGGCCTGACGCACGTCTTCGTGACGGCGTTCCTGGGGCGCAATCCGATGATCCCGACGTTGGGTGCCTCGGGCGCGATCGCCGGCGTGCTCGGCGGCTACATCGTTCTGTTTCCGCATCGCCGCGTGCGGGTCATCTGGCTCTACCAGGTGCTGCAGGTGCCGGCCCTGCTGGTCATCGGAGTCTGGTTCCTCTTCCAGATCCTCAGCGGGGCCGGCTCTCCCGCGGGCGAAGCCGGCGGAATCGCCTACAGCGCGCACATCGGGGGATTCCTCACAGGCGCCGTGCTGATCAAGTTTTTCGCGATCAATCCGCCCGCGCCCGCCTACGGGCGCGTCGCCTAAGACGAGGTCTCAAGTCTCAAGTCGAAGATCCCACTGAGACCTGGGACCTGAGACCGCCTATGGTCCCAGGCCACGGCCCCGAAGGACGATGTCGATGCCTCGGGCTCGCGCAAGCGCGAACTCTATCCGAGGCGTTTCTCCAGCACGCGCTGCGTCTTGACCTCGGAAAACCCCTCGCGCCGGTAGAACTGCTGGGCGCGCTCGCGCACGACGTTGGTCCGGACCCGCAGCGCCCCGCAGCCGTTCTGCCGCGCCCACCGCTCTGCTTCCTCCACCAGCCGCCGGCCGATCCCGCGGCCCCGGAGGTCCTCTCCGACCACGAGCCCCGCAATCTCCGCCTGACGGGCCGCCTCGAAGACCCGGGTCAGGCTGACCTGGATCCAGCCCGCGGCGCGGCCGCCGGATTCGGCGACGAGCAGGACGTGGTCCGGATGATCCGCGATCTCCTTCAAGCGTCCCTCGGCCTCGGCCGCCGACATCGGGTAGCCGAGCTCGGTCGAGAGCCGGGCGAGCTCCTCTCGGTCCGAGCCGCGCGCGCGCCGGATCTCAATCAAGCCGCTTCACGTAGCGCAGCGTCTCGGCCGCGAAGCCGACGTGCTCGTAGACGTCCCGCGCGTGACGATTGCCCGCGAAGACGTTCAGGGTCACCCGCCGGTAGCCGCGGCCGCGCGACCAGCTCTCGGCGGCTTCGAGAAGCGCCCGCCCCGCGCCCGTGCCCTCCGCCTCGCGGGACACCGCCAGGATGCCGACGTGGCCGTGGGGCTCCCCGGTGAAGTAGTCTTTGGCGCCCTCGAGGAACACGAAGCCGAGGCGCTCGCCGCCGGCGCCCTCGGCCACCAGGAGGGCCTCGGTCTCCGAGGGCGCCGCGAAGAAACGCGAGAGCGTGCGCGTCTCGCCCCCCACGATTTCGCTCGCCGTGCGTCCCGGGGGCGCGCCGAACTCTCCCAGGCGGCCGGCGGCCTCCATCACGAAAGCGCGGTCGTCGGGGCGGGCGTTGCGAACGCTGGCCCGCCCGGCGGTCATCCTCGCCGGACGGCCTTCCGGGAGATGAGCCACGTCGCGACGGTTTGGACGGCAAGGGCGATCAGGATCCCGCCCGCGACCCACCGCGCGATCCAGCCGAAGTGCGCGGCCTTGCCCTCGTTCAAGCCGGGCAGGGCCCAAAGCGCGAAGAACGCGGCGGCCGACAGCAGCAAGACTCCGAAACCGCCCTGGGCGCCGCGGCCGTTTCGCTTCGCGGTTGCAGCGGTTGGAG
>JBASRI010000336.1:0-6989 GCA_049273755.1 Thermoanaerobaculia bacterium | reverse complement strand
CGGTCGAGGCCCTTTGGCCGAGCCGAGCGCCGGTGGCGAAGCCAGATCCCGAGCGAACGGAGGCGACGTGTGGTGGAGCTGACCGGGATCGAACCGGCGACCTCGTGAGTGCGATTCACGCGCTCTCCCAAACTGAGCTACAGCCCCACGCGGAGGGCGCGCAGGATAGCACGGCGCTGCGGAAGGCGGCAAATGGAGGTCGATCAGGTCGCGGGAGCGGCCGCGAGGTCGAGCCCCGGTCGCCGCCGTCGCGACAGGGCCTCGGCAATCCAAGCGGCGTCGGCGATGAGCAGCAGATCGAGGAGCGCGTGAAAGACGAAGAGATGGCGATCGGCGCCGTTGAGTGAGTCCGCGAGGTCGCACACGAGGAACTCGACGCCAGCGAGGAGAACGAGGAGGACCACTCCCTTTCGGACGAGGCGGCCTCTGCCGTCGGCGCGGCGATAGCCGGCGAGCGCGAAGAAAAGGTTGCCCCCGAAGAGCAAGGCCAACCACAGCCACGCGTGCGGAGTCAGTCGGAGTCGCATGTCGCTCCAAACGGCGAAACGGCCGGTCCTGGCACGGGGCGGAAGCCCAAGTGCCTTTTCGTAGTTACCGAGGGCCGGCGACCGCAGCTGAAACGCCTGATGTGTCCCCCGATTCACCACGGAGACGAGCCTCCCGGGGTGCCTCAGGTAGAAGCGGAGGAGCACGCGGTAGTCGAGCTTCGCATAAAACCGCGCCTGGAAGCCCGGATCCCCGACCGGGCTGGAAAAGGCGTAAGGGCTCTGCCCCGAGTACTGGAGGAGCGCCGCGTCCAGTCCCAGCTCCCGCAGATCGCCTGCGGGATCCGGCGAGTGCGGCAGCAGCTCGAAGAAGACCGCGTCGTAGAGAGCGATCTGCCGAAAGATCACCGGTGTGCGCAGGTTGTACCAAACGCTGAAGGCGCACAGCGCGAGCGCAAGCCAGAGCGCAGGCAGCCGGATCCAACGCGCCGGACGCGGTCCGGACAGACCCACGGCGAAGACGGCGAGGATCGGGCCCAGGACGCTCTCCTGCGGCTTGGAGCCGACGAAGAGAAACGCGCCGGCGAAGTAGAGCAGAAGCGGAGCGCCGTCCAGGCGGCCGCGGCGGATCGCGAGGGCCGCGGCGCCGAGAGTGACAACGAGGAAGATCAGGGAGGCCGTCTGGCTGTAGAAGGAGTTGAGAACCGCTGCGTAGCCGACGTCGGTGAAGAAAAAGACGAGCAGGGCGCCGACGACCCACCGGCTCAGAGGCGCGAGATCGCGGCTGGCCGCGACGAGGAGCCCTATCCCCGCGAGAAGAAGCCCGACGTGGATGGCGCCGAGCACGCGTATGTCGAAGGGGCCGCCGCGCGCCAGGGGCAAGGCCAAGACACGGGCGAGACTCGCCAGAAACGTCTCAGACGTCAGATAGCCGCTTCGGTACCAGCCTGGCGGGACGAACACGAACTTCGTCACGATCCATGAGAAGTACTTTTCCTCCAGGCTTTCGGCCCCGTAGCTCAAGCCGGCGTATCCCATGACCTTCTCGAAGTCGCCGTTGTTGGCGAGGCCGACGATCGGTGGAATGAGGAGTTGGACCGCGAGGATGACGGCCGCGACGCCCAACGCGACGGGAACCGGGGACCACAGCCGTTGGAAGAGCGTTCCATGCGAGGCTGCCCCGGTCGTGCTGCTTTCGCGCCGAACGCGCGATCGCATCCGCGTGGCCAGAGCCTGGACGATCCAGACGACGTCGGCGATGAGGATGAGGTCGCAGAGCGCCTCGGATGTGTAGAGGTGACGCACGAGCTCGACGTGCGTGTCGCCCGCCACCGCGACGGCGAACGCCGCGACCGCCATGAGGACCGCGACCGCGAGGGTCTCGCGGAAGAGCCGGCCTCGCGGCGTGGCTCGGCGGTAGGTCAGCGCCGCGGCCAGCAGCGTTCCTCCAAAGAGTGCGGCCAGCCAGGGCGCGCCGCCCAAAACCGCTCGCGCGGCGCTCCACGGCCCGTCGGCCAGGGTCTGCGCCGGCCGCCCGCTCTCCCTGGCGAAATTGCCCAGCTCCGGCGGGCGCAGAACGTACGACGCGCGCAGGGCCGCTCCCAGAACCGGCCGGATACGCTCGGGGTGGCGCAGCAGGAACGCCCGGGGAGACGTGTCGTACAGAAGGGATCGGAATCCCGGGTCGGAGGCCGGCGACTCGGGGACCCAGGCGCTCATGCCCGAGTAGCGTGCCAGCGACGGGTCCAGGCCCAGCTCGATCAGATCGGCCGCCGGATCGGGGGAGCTCGGGAGAAGGACCAGAAAAACGATGTTGTAGCGCGTGATCCAGCCGAGGGACCGCTCGGCGCTGACGTAATAGCGGGCGGCGAGGGCACAGAGCACTCCGGCGAGGGCCAGGCTGAGCACGCGGCGGCTCGTCCTGGCGCCCGGCCACGCCAAGCGCACGCCGAGCAGAGCCAGAAGTGGCGCATGCACGATCTCCTGGGGCTTCCCACAGACGAAGAGCGCCGTTGCGAGGAAGTAGGCCACGAGAAGGCCGCCCGACAGCCGCCCGCGCCGGACGGCCAGGGCCGCGGCGGCGGCTGTCGAGAGGAGAAACACGAATGACGCCGTCTGGGAGTAGAGCGAGTTGAACGGCGCCGTGTATCCGGGGTCGGTGAAGAAGAAGACGAGCAGCAGCGCCGCGGCGGCCTGCGCCGGCGGAGCGAGGTCGCGACACGCGGCGACGAGCGTGCCGATCGCGACGATCAAGAGCAGTGCGTGCAGCGCTCCGAGGAATCGGACATCGAAGAAAGGCGTCTTCGACAGGAGATGGGCCGCCCACACGGCCGCGGCGACGACGAGGCTCTCGGACGAGCGATACCCGGATGGGTCCGCGGCGGGCGTGGTGTAGGGGAATCGCGGCTGCATCCAGCCGAAGTAGCGCTCGTCGGGACGCTCCGTCGCGTAGGCGAGACCCGCCGGCTTCATGAGCCTCTCGAAGTCTCCGTTGTCCGCGAGCCCCACGATCGGTGGGATCAGGAGCCGGAAGGTCAGCAAGAGGGCGGCCGCGGCGACCGCGGCCGCGACCGCGATGCGGTTGCGACGATCCGGCCGCTCCGCCTCCATCGCAGCGAGCCTAACCCGGTTCGACTACCATCCGTTCCGTGGAACACGGCATCGATCTTGGTGCGTTACTACTCGCGTTCGCCTCGGCCCTCGTCGGCGCGAAACTCTTCGGAGAGCTGGCGGAGCGCGTAGGGCAGCCGGCTGTCCTGGGGGAGCTGCTTGCAGGCGTCGTCCTCGGTCCTTCGGTCCTGGGGCTGGTGCCGCTCTCCGACGGGATCTTCCTGCTGGCCGAGATCGGTGTCGTTCTCCTGCTCTTCGAGGTCGGCCTCGACACCGATCTCGAAGAACTCATCCGTGTCGGGGGACCTGCCCTGGCCGTCGCTCTGACGGGAATGGTCCTGCCGTTTGCGGGAGGGTTTCTGTTGACGCAGCTCCTCGGCTACGAGCCGCTGACGGCGGTTTTCGTCGGGGCGGCGCTGACGGCGACGTCGATCGGAATCACGGCCCGAGTGCTTTCCGAGCTCAAGCTTCTCAAGACGCGCGAGGGGCAAATCATCCTCGGCGCGGCCGTCCTCGACGACGTTCTCGGCCTGGTCATCCTCTCGATCGTCGCGGGAGTGGCGGAGAAGGGAGGGCTCTCCGGGGGAGCGGCCGTCCGCACCGGGCTGTTCTCGATCGGATTCCTGGTGTTGGCGCTCGCCGTCGGAATTCCGCTGGGGCGCCGCCTGGTGCACGTGGTCGCCAGGAGCAGCGTGCGCGGGGTGCTCGTCGCGGCGTCCGTTGCCTTCGCTCTGCTCGTCGCGTGGGGAGCCCGGAAGGCGGAATCGGCGCCGATCGTGGGGGCGTTCGCCGCGGGCGTGGCGCTCGCGCGGACGAACCGGCGCCACGACATCGAGCATGCCGTCAAGCCCATCGTGGACATCTTCGCGCCCGTCTTCTTCGTCTCCGTGGGCGCGCAGGCGGACGTGCGCCTGCTCAATCCCGTCGTTGCCGAGAACCGCCCGGCCCTTCTGTTGGGGCTCGGGCTCACGCTCATCGGCTTCGTCGGCAAGTTCCTCGCCGGCTTCTGCGCCTGGGGCGGTGTCCGCCGCGCCTTCATCGGCGCAGGCATGGTTCCACGGGGCGAGGTCGGCCTGATCTTCGCCTCGATGGGCCTGGCCACGAAGGCGCTGCCCCAGAGAGTCTTCGTCGCCGTGCTCGTCGCCGTCTTCGCGACGACGTTCGTGACCCCGCCTTTGCTGAAGCTGTTGAGGCCGCACGCCGCGAGAGCTTTGTCCGAAGACCCGAGACCTGAGACCTGAGCTCAGCGCGGCCGCAGCTCCGCGAGCGTGCAGGAGAGCAGACGCCGCCGCTCCGAGTCCAGCCGGTAGAAGATCGGCTCGAGGACGAGGGCGACGCGGTCCTGCCGGTAGGGGTTGACCTGGTAGAAGCCCGGCGCGAGCGCGTCGAGCACGCTCGCGATCGTGATGTCGCGGCCCGACCGCGCGAGCCGGAACCCGGTGACCTCGTTGCCCTCGACGAGACCTCCCTGCTTGAGGTCCTCCAGGATCTCCAGGGCCTCGGCCGGAGCCGTATCGGGGTTCGGCTCCAGGTCCTTGAGCGGCGCGGGATCGGCCGTGGACATGCGCAGCAGCATGCGCACGGCTTTCTCGGCGCGTCCTTCGCGCCGGCGGTCCGCTTCGGCCCCGGGCGACTGCATCTGGAGCACGTGCGTGAGCTCGACGCCGACCAGAATCAGCGCCCAGGCGAAGTACAGCGAGAGGATGACGATCAGCGCGAACGCGAGCGAGCCCGTGATCACGTTCATCCGCAGCATCGCGTCCACGTAGAGCGTGAAGCCCAGCCGCAACAGCTCCAGCGCCAGCGCGACGGTCGCGCCGGCGGTCGCGGCCGCCGCGAGGCGCACGCGGGCGTTGGGCAGGTAGCGGAAGAGAAGCGTCAGGACGATGGCCTTCAGCAGGAACGGCGTCAGGGCCGCGAACGCGGTGTTGTTGAGAATGGAGTCTCCCTCGACGTAGCGGCGCATGGCCCGCACTCCCCACGAGATTCCGCCCAGGACGAGGCCGAGGGCGACCAGGGAGAAGGTGTAGAGGACCACGCGCCGGACCTTCGCCCGGCGGCGCGGCGCTCCCCAGACGGCGTTGAAGATGCCCTCCACCACGAAGACCAGGCGCACCGAGGCGAACACCAGGAGGACCAGGCCCACGCCGGAGATGGCCGTGGACTCGGCGATGAAATCGCGCAGGTTCTGCGTCAGCCGCGCCGTCTGGTAGGGAAGGACCTCGTTGACGATCGACAGGATCTGCTCGTCGTTCTCTTTGAAGAACGTGACCAGAAAGAGCGAGAACGTGGCCAGCAGCGGGACGGCCGTCAGGATCGTCGTGAAGGCGAGCGAGCCCGCGAGGTCGAGCCCGCGGTCGGCGCGGAATCCCCGAAACGTCTCCGCGGCCACCGAGCGGAGCGACCAACCCTTCGGGCGTCGCTCCACCCCCGAGCCCAGGCGGCGTTCCAGAGTCCCCGTGCCCATGCGGGGTTCAAGGGTATATGATGCGTCCTCTCAAGTCGGAGGTGACTATGGCGAAAGACACCCCATTCGACCGAGCCCGGGACTTCGTGGAAGAGAAGATCGACCGCACCAAGGAGGTTCTCGGGGACTCCTACTCGAAAGCTCGGGATCAGTTCGACGACGTCAGCGAGGACGTGAAAAAGACGGTCAAGTCGACTGCGAATCGGATCGAGAAGGACTACGGGTACCTGTGGGACGACGTCCGCGGCTACGTGCGTGAGAACCCCGGAACCGCGATCGCCGTCTCGGCGGCTGTCGGCTTCGTGCTGGGCTTCCTGCTCCGCGGCGACGACGACTAGACGCCAGGTCTCAGGTCTCAGGTCTCAGGTCTCAAGTCTCAAGTCGGAGCCGGCTCCACTTGAGACCTGAGACTTGAGACTTGAGACTCATATAATCCCGGCGTGAGTTCTTCGACGAAGAGTCACCCGGCGCTTTCCACCTTCGCTTCTAGTGCGGGCTGCGCCTGCAAGATCCCCCAGTTCGACCTGTCGGCGCTGCTGCGCAACATCCCCTCGGGCTCGGACCCGAATCTCCTGGTCGGCAGCGCCCTGGCCGACGACGCGGCCGTGTATCGCCTCGGCGGCGGCCAGACGATCGTCCAGACGATCGATTTCTTCACGCCCGTCGTGGACGACCCGCGCCTGTTCGGCCGCATCGCAGCAACCAACGCGCTCTCCGACGTCTACGCGATGCGGGGACGACCCGTGCTGGCGCTGGCCGCCGTGGCCTTTCCGATGAAGGTGCTCCCGGTCGAGATGCTCGAGGAGATCCTGCGCGGCGGGGCGGAGAAAGTCGCCGAGGCGGGCGCCGTCATCGGCGGCGGCCACTCGATCGACCACGACATTCCGCTCTACGGGCTCGCCGTCACCGGCGTGGTCGACGAAGCCCGGATCACGCGCAACGCCGGAGCGAGGCCCGGGGATGCCCTGGTTCTGACGAAGCCTCTGGGCATCGGAGTGACGATCCGCGCGGGCCGCGCCGACTCGGCCGCGGCGGAGCCCGCGTCGGGGCCGCCGCCCAAACGCAAGCTCTCCGGCGGCGCCCTGGAGGAGGCCGTCGCCGTGATGTGCACGTTGAACCGCGCGGCCGTCGAGGCGATGGAAGGCTTCGACATCCACGCGGCGACCGACGTGACCGGGTTCGGCCTGCTCGGCCACGCCCACGAGATGATGGAAGCCTCGGCGGCGACCGCGGTCTTCTCGGTCGCGGCGTTGCCGCTGCTCTCGGAGGCGCGGCGGCTGGCGTCGGAGGGGGTCGCCCCGGGCGGATCGCGGAGCAACGTCCGGAACATGCGCGCGCGGGCGACCTTCGGCGACGGTGTGAGCGAGGAGGATGTGCTCCTGGCCTGCGATGCGCAGACCTCGGGCGGCCTGCTCGTTGCCTTGCCC
>JBASRI010000332.1:0-5659 GCA_049273755.1 Thermoanaerobaculia bacterium | reverse complement strand
TCCCACCGCCGCCCCGGCCGTCGCGGTCGCCGAGAACCCCACGCCCGCGCCGCCGCCGAAGAAGGTCAAGGTGCAGTTCTCCTCGGTTCCAGTGGCGACCCTCTCGGTCGATGGCCGCCCGATCGGGCCCTCGATTCCGGCGCGCACAATCGCTCTCGAGGAGGGCGAGCACACCGTGCGTTTCGAGGCCAAGGGCTTTCCGCCGTACCAGAAGAAGTTCCGCGTGGACGTGCGCTCCGAGAACCGCGTGCACTACCAGTTCCCCGTCTCGATGCTCGTGATCCAGGCTCCGGGCTGGGCGGGCGCGCGCGTGCTCGTGGACGGAAAGTACAGGGGGGCGCTGCCGGACTCCGCTCGTCTGAAGCTCCCGCCGGGCGATTACAACATCACGCTCTCGCGCGAGGGATCCAACCCCGTCACCGAGAAGATCACGGTCCCCGAGGGTTCTCCGAAAACATGGAGTCCGCCGCCGCCCGCCCCGGCGGGACCCGGAGGTGCCTCCTGAAACGCGTCCTCGCGCTCGCGCTCGGACTCGCCCTGGCTGCCGTGACCTTGCCGGCTCAGGACACGGCCAAGATGGAGGCCGCCGCCAAGCGGGCCTTCGACTCCGGCCGTTTTAAGGAGGCCGGCGACAAGTACGCGAAGCTGGCCGAAACCCCGGGGCTTGCGCCGGATCGTCTCGCCGACCTCCACCTGCAGAGCGCCTGGTCCTACTACATCGCCGGCAGCTCCAAGAGCGCGCGCGAGCAGCTCAAATCGGCGTTGACGGCGCGGCCGGACCTCCAGGTGATCGCGGACTTCTACAGTCCCGACTTCGCGAACCTGACCTCGGCCGTCCGCGCGGAAGTCGCCGGCGCCAACGTTCCTCCGATCGACGTCGACGAGCTCAAGCGCTCGGCCCGCGCCAAGCTCGCCGACGGAAAGGCCGAAGAGGCGCTCTACGACTTGAGGCGCGCCAGCGCCTCCAACGACCCGGAAGTCTTTCGGCTCCTCGCCGACGCGAACGACCGCCTGGGCCGCACCGCCGACGCGGACACCGCCCGGCGCCGCGCCTCCGACATCGACAAGGGCCTCGTCAGCTCGGTCCCGATCGGCGTCCCCGTCGATGGCGGCGGATCGAGCGGTGGCGCCCCGTCGCCGGCGGCCGTCGTGGCGCCGCTTCTGGAGAACGCCGAGGCTGCGCTCTCCAAGGGCGACTTCCGGACGGCGGCCGCGGTGGCGCGCCAGGCTTCGGAAGCGGATCCTCGCAGCGCCGAAGCGCACCGCATCCTCGGGGACGCGGCGCTCCAGACCGGTCAGGACGCGGACGCCGAACGAGAGTACACCGCGTCGATCGTCCTCGACTCTAGCAATCCGCGCTCGGAGCTCGGTCTGGGCATCGTGGCGGAGGCCCAGAGGAAGTGGAACACCGCGGCCAGCCATTATCGCCGCGCTTTGGAGCTCAACCCCAAGAGCGTGGGCGCGGCGCGCGGGCTCGGCCGTTCCATGTACGAGCTCTCCGACAAGAGCGCGGCGCGCATCGCCTTCGGGCGTGCGATCGAGATCGACCCGGCCTCCGCCGACGCCCACAACGATTTCGGCGTCTTCCTTTTCCGTTCCGACGAGCTGGAGCGCGCCCAGGACGAGCTGATGGAAGCCGTGCGGCTGGACCCGTCCCGCGCCGTGTTCCACGAGAACCTGGGCCGGGCGTTTCGCAAAAAGGGAATGTGGAAGGAAGCCGAGCGCGAGCTGGGCGAAGCCACGCGCCTCGACGGCAGGGATGCGCCCGTCTGGATCGCTCTGGGCCAGGTCCGCGTCGAGGAGAAGAGGTTCGACGCCGCCGCGCCCGCGTTCTCGACCGCGCTCTCGCTCGATCCCCTGAGCGAGGAAGCCGCGAGCTTGCTCTCCGCCACGCTGGCCGCGTCGGGGAAGCTCCCCGAGGCCGAGGCCGCGCTCTCCAAAGCCATCGAGAGCAACGCGAAGTCGCCTGCCCTCTGGAACAACCTCGGCGTCGTGCGGACCCGCAGGGGGAACTACCCCGGGGCCATGGACGCATTCCGCAAGGCCCTGGGCCTCGACGCCAACTTCGACGCCGCGAAGACGAACCTCGCGAGAACGAGCGAGCTCGCGGCGCTGGAGAAAGCGGCGTCCTGAGACGGGGCAACGGCCGGTGCTTGCCCCTCTTGCGCTTCTCGCTGCGATGGCCCAGGCCTCTCCCCCGGATGCCCCGTACGCCAAGGAGATCGAAGCCTGGAGGGCTGGGCGGCTGGCGAGGCTGACCGCGGACGACGGATGGCTTTCGGTCGTCGGCCTCTTTTGGCTCGAAGAGGGCGAGAACCCGGTCGGCAGCGCGCCCACAAGCAGCGTCGTCCTGCCCGACGGCAAGGCGCCGGCGAGCCTCGGCACGATCGTCGTGTCCGGGAAAACGTTCTCCTTCCGAGCCAAACCCGGTGTCGAGATCGCGGCCGACGGCAAGGCGGTCGAGACGACGGCGCTGCGCTCTGACGCGGACGGCGAGCCGACGGTTCTCTCTGCGGGTCCGCTGCGCTTCTACGTCATCGAGCGAGACGGCCGCTTCGCCGTCCGCGTCAAGGACAGCACGAGCCAAGCGCGCAAAGCGTTCCGCGGCCTCGGGTACTTTCCCATCGACCCGGCCTGGCGCATCGAAGCGCGCTTCGAGCCCTACGATCCTCCGCGAACGATTTCAGTCCCCAACGTCCTGGGGCACGAGAATGCCGAGACATCGCCGGGAGCCTTGGTCTTCGTCCACGGCGGCAAGACCTATCGCCTCGACCCGGTCCTCGAGCAGGGCGAGACGGACTACTTCGTCATCTTCGGGGACCGGACCAACGGCGGGGACACGTACGGCGCGGGGCGCTTTCTCTACGTCCCGCTGCCGGTCGGGGGCAAGACGGTCGTCGACTTCAACAAGGCCTACAACCCGCCCTGCGTCTTCACGGAGTACGCGACCTGCCCGCTCCCGCCACCCCAGAACAAGCTTCCGATCCGGATCGAGGCGGGCGAGAAGGAATACGCCCACTAGGCGCCGCGCAGCGCATCCAGCAGCTCCTTCAGAATCCGGGCGGTCGCCCCCCAGATGACGTGCGTCCCGTAGTGGAAGAAGAGCACCGGCTCCTCCCGCCCGGGAAGCTTCTTCTCCTCCAGCGCCTTCGGGTCGAGCAGGGCCGCGATGGGCACCTCGACGAGCTCGGCGATCTCGGACTCCGCCACGCGGAAGGGATACGGGAACGGGATGGCGCCGACGAAAGGCTGGACGTAGAAGTTCGTGACGGTCGTCAGCGGCGAAAGCGCTCCGAGGGAGCGCACGTCTTCGCGCTCGACCCCGATCTCCTCCTCGGTTTCGCGCAGGGCCGTCTCGAAGAGCGACGCGTCGCCTTCCTCCTGCGCGCCCCCGGGAAAGGCGATCTGGCCGCGGTGGTGCTCCATGCTCTCGGTCCGGCGAGTCAGGAGGACCCAGAGCCCGCCGTCTCTGACGAAGAGGGGCGCCAGGACCGCCGCCTTGCGCGGGCCTTCCGGCGGCTCCGGCGCCGGGCGCGGCGTCGCCTCGAGTCGCTCCCGCACCTCGTCCATCCAGGACCGCGTCGGCGGGGCGCTGGTACTACTGGGCACCGGAGCGGCCGCTATCGGCGGCGGACTTGAGGTAGGCCTCGATGAAAGGAGTCAGGCCGCCGTCGAGAACGCGGTCGGTGTCGCCGGTCTCGTGGCCGGTCCTGTGGTCCTTGACCATGCGGTACGGGTGAAGGACGTAGGAACGGATCTGGCTGCCCCACTCGATCGACTTCTTCTCGCCGACCCGCTTGTCCTCCTCGGCCTTGCGCTCGTCGAGCGCCCGCTGGTAGAGGCGGGCCTTGAGCACGCGCATCGCCAAGTCGCGGTTGCGGCCCTGGCTGCGCTCGTTCTGGCACGTGACGACGATGCCCGTCGGCAGGTGGGTGATGCGGACGGCCGAGTCGGTCACGTTGACGTGCTGGCCGCCGGCGCCGCTCGAGCGATAGGTGTCCACCCGCAGGTCCTTGTCTCCGATCTCGATCTCGATGTCCTCGTCGATCTCGGGCGAGACGAAGACCGACGCGAAGGAGGTATGCCGGCGCTGCGCGGAGTCGAAGGGCGAGATGCGGACCAGGCGGTGCACGCCCATCTCGCTCTTGAGATAGCCGTACGCGTGGTCTCCGACGACGTGGAGGGTGGCGCTCTTGAGGCCGGCTTCCTCGCCATCCTGCCGCTCGATCAGCTCGGCCTTCCAGCCACGCTGCTCCGCGAAGCGCATGTACATGCGCAGCAGCATCTCGGCCCAGTCCTGCGACTCTGTGCCCCCGGCGCCCGCGTGGATGGACAGCCATGCGTTGTTGGAATCTTCGGGGGCTCCCATTTTGACCGCGAGCTCGAGTTCGTCGGCGAATGCGCCGGCCGAGGCCAGCGACTCGCGAGCCTCCGCTTCGGCCGGCTCGCCCTCGCGCAGAAGCTCGGCGAGCGCTTCGAGCTCGCCCCGCAGGCGGTCGAGGCGCCCGGCGGTCTCGAGCCGCTTTTCGAATCCTCGGGTCTCCCGCAACACTCCCTGGGCTTCCTCCGGGCGGGACCAGAAGTCCGGCTCCGCCGCCTTCTCCCTCAGGCGGGAGAGCGCGCTTCGCGCGGCGTCCAGATCAAAGATAGCCCCGAAGCGCCGCGAGGCGCTCCGAGGCGGCGGAGAGCGAGGAGAGGAGATCGTCGCGTTCGGTCATGGCAGAGGTCTTGAGTCGTGAGCCCCGAGTTCCGCTCGCGTCCGGCGAACCCGGAAACGCCGCGCGAGGCCGAAGAGTAGCACGGAGAGCGCGGCGACGTCGGCGACGCGCGGGATCCATTCCCCCCAGCCGGTCCACGCGGTCCGATCCTCCCGGAGCGCGACGGTTCCGGTCAGGATCCTCCGCTCGTCGGGCTCTGACTCCGCGACGATCCGCCCGCGCGGGTCCACGATGCCGGAGATTCCCGTGATCGCGGCGCGCAGGAGATAGCGCGAGTTCTCGACCGAGCGCAGGACCGCCCCGGCGAAATGCTGCTCCTGCGCCCCGGCGCGCCCATACCAGGAGTCGTTGGAGATCGTCGCCAGCAGGTTCGCCTCGTCGGCCACTTCCCGGCGGATCAGGGATGGATAGAGGATCTCGTAGCAGATCCCGACCCCGATCGCGAGCGGCCCCGAGCGCAGCAGCACGGGCTCGGGCGCCGCCGAGAACTCGCCGATCTCGTCGGAGATCTGGCGGACGAAGAAGAAGATCTTCGGCAGAGGCACGTACTCTCCGAACGGCACCAGGTGGACCTTCCGGTACGAAGCCCGCGCTAGGCCGTCCCGCGTCAGCAGCCGCGCCGCGTTGTAATAGCGGCCGCCCTCTCCTTCCTCGACGTCGTTGAAGAGGATCGCGGGTCCGGAGAGCGCGATCGAAGCCAGGTCCTGACGCAGCCTCTCGCTGCGCTCCCAGTAGGCCGGGAGCGCCGACTCCGGGATCACGATCAGACCGGGAAATGCCGCCGAGGCCTCCCGCACCTGCTCCATCACCGAGCGGTAGACCCCGGCCGCGCCGCCGGGCGCCGCCCGCATCTCCTCGGTCAGGTTCGGCTGCAGGAGGGCCACGGAGAGCTCCCCTCGGGTCTCGACCGGCGTGGAGAGGCGCCAGGCGCCGAAGGCGCC
>JBASRI010000524.1:0-1546 GCA_049273755.1 Thermoanaerobaculia bacterium | reverse complement strand
GAATGGGAGCGAGTTTCAGGACATCCTGGTTGCAGGCGGGAGCTTCGTCGCGGGTGGCTATGCTCCGGGCGGCTGGGTTAGATCCAACGGGTATCCCGCCTACTCCTCGGTCGTTGTGAATCTGCCCTACACGGCGGCGAGAACAACCGTCGTCCTTCGCTGGCACATGATTTCCGCGCCAGATCCCAATTTCGGTGGAGGCGGCTTTTGGTGGATCGACACGATTCACCTCTGCGACGGCTACGCGTGCGACGTGATCCCGCAGCCCGAACTCCTCGCCGTCGACACGGCCGGCAATCAAGTCTGGGAGCCGGGTGAGACCGTCGACATCGATCCTTATTACTACAACAACGGCGGCGCGGCGCTCGATCTCTCCGGTACGGCGACGAGCTTGACCGGCCCGCCCGGAGCGGCCTACACGATCGCGGACTCTGTCGCGACTTATGGATCCATTTATCCAGGCTTTCTGGGCGGCTGCTCGTTCGCCCCGGACTGCTACTCCGTGTCGGTGGACAACCCTGCCACTCGTCCCGCGGCGCATTGGGACGCTTTTCTCCAAGAGGCACTCTCGAACGGAACTGCAATGACCTGGGTCCTTCACATCGGCGGGAGCTTTGCGGACGCGCCGACGTCGAATCCGTTCTATCCGTTCATCGAGAACATCTTCCACCACGGCATCACGAGCGGATGCGGCGGGGGCAACTACTGCCCCGACAGCTCGGTCACCCGTGGCCAGATGGCCGTCTTCTTACTCAAAGCCAAGCACGGCTCGGCGTTCGTCCCGCCGGCTTGCACCGGCGTCTTCCCGGACGTCCCCTGCCCCTCGCAGTTCGCCGACTGGATCGAGGAGCTCTTCCACCAGGGGATCACCGGCGGATGCGGAGGCGGCAACTACTGCCCGAATAACCCCGTCCGGCGCGATCAGATGGCCGCCTTCCTGCTCAAGGCCGAGCACGGCTCGTCCTACACGCCACCGGCATGCACAGGGATCTTCCCCGACGTGGCCTGCCCGAGCATCTTTGCCGACTGGATCGAGCAGTTCTTCCACGAGAACATCACCGGAGGCTGCGGCGGAGGAAACTACTGTCCGCTGAATCCCAACACCCGTGGCCAGATGGCCGTCTTCCTCGTCAAGTCCTTCGGACTGCAACTCTACGGACCGTAGCCGGTTCTTCTTATGTCGGCCCCGGCGAAGGCGCTCGACCAGTTCTTGAAGATCTCGTAATTCATCTCGCCCGGCTGGCTCAAGATCGACCCCAACTTCGACCCGCTGCGCGAGAACCCCGAGGTTCCAGAAACTAGCCGCTGGCAGCTCCGCCCTTTGGTGGAGCGAAAGTGGAGCGATCTGGCGGCTACAGGAGGCGAAAGCTGACGACTCAAACACACGATCGAGTCGCGTTTTGTCGCTTCTTTTCTACTTGAGGCGACTTTTCGGGTGTTCTCATAACCCAAAGGTCGAGGGTTCAAATCCCTCCCCCGCAACCAAGGGAATGATCGGCCGGGGGAGACCCCGGCCGTTTTGTTTCTCGAGCACAAGAGTCTGGGG
>JBASRI010000318.1:0-3363 GCA_049273755.1 Thermoanaerobaculia bacterium | reverse complement strand
GGCGCGAATTCGCAGGGAGGCCCTCGTGGGCTTCGGAGCGGACGCGCACGCCGCGCAAAGCAGCGCCGCGGCGAGGAGCGCGAGCACGGGCCTCACGAAAAAACGACTATGACATCATCGCCGGCGTGCCGGAAAGCGACGAGATTCAACGCTTCGAGGTCGGCGCGACCTGGTCGGGCGACGGAGCCGGGACGGGCAAGGTCTCCACGCAGGACGGCGTCCTGGCGGTTCCGATCGCGGGCGCGATCGCCCTGGGCGGATCGGGCGGCAAGGCCAACCCCGAGGAGCTCCTTCTGGCGGCGGTCGCATCCTGCTTCGTCAACACGTGGGCCATCTTTCTGAAGAAGCTGGGGCTCGGGCATTCGGAGCCGTCGCTCCGGGTGGAAGGAGAGCTCGAGAAGGATTCCGCCGGAGGCTTCCGGTTCCGGCGCGCGATCATTCACGCGCGGGTCCCCGCGGCGCTTCTCGACGCCAACCGCCCCCAAGTCGAGAAGACGCTCGCGCTGGCGGAGAAATACTGCATCATTTCGAAGGTCGCGCGCGCCGCGATGCCGGTGGAGGTTCGGATCGAAGAGGTCTAAGACGCCAAGTCTCAAGTCTCAGGTCTCAGGTCTCAGGTCGTGAAGCGGATCGAAATCGCAGACTCCTTCGACCTCCACTCGTTCCGACCCGAGGACGTGGCGTCGGTGGTGGGGGAGTACCTCGAAGCGGCCGCTCGCGCCGGTTTTCGGGAGGTCCGGCTCATTCATGGGAAGGGCATCGGCGTCCGCCGGGCGGAGATTCGACGACTCCTCGCCGCAAGGACCGATGTTGATTCCTATTTCGATGCCCCGCCCGAGCGAGGTGGTACAGGAGCGACCATCGTCGTCCTGAGACCTGAGACCTGAGACCTGAGACCTGAGACTAGCTTTCCGTCGAGGCGTGTTCGACGGCTTCGGGGCGCACCGGAATCTCGGCTCCGCACACACAGACCGCGGAGAAGCTTCCGTCCGCCGCGACGGAGGCGCTCGGAACCTCCAGCTTTTTTCCGTCGTTCACGCTGCGGTTGCTGGACCAGCGCCGGACCGACCCGGCAACGCCTTCGGGGCGCTCGACGAACTGGATCGCGATCTGACAGCCGCAACCCGAGCACTCCGTCCAGAGGTAGTTCATTGCGTTTTCTCCCCGGCGGGGCCCCGCAACTCCCGGTGCGCTCGCTTTCGCTCATACATGACCCGATCCGCCTGCGAGATTGCGACGTCGACCGGGACGCGTTTGGAATAGATGTGCACGCCGACGGAAGCGGCCAGAAACTTGGCGTACGGGCGGCCGCCGGGCTTGGGCGACTGCCTGACCTCGTCGATCTTGGACGGGAGCATGTAGAAGCGGCGCCGGGCCAGGTCCTCGTCCATCCCGGGCAGGATCACGAGGAACTCGTCGCCGCCCCACCGGATCACGTGGTCGTTGCCGCGGACGAGCTTCTTGATGGCGGTCGCCACGGTCCAGATCGCGCGGTCGCCTTCGTCGTGCCCCTCCTGGTCGTTGATGCGCTTCAAGCCGTCCAGGTCGATCAGGACGATCGATCCGCCCAGCTCGCTCGACTCCAGCTGCGCCTTGATCTCGTCCAGGAAGAAACGGTTGTGCGTCTCGGTCAGCGGGTCGAGCGTCGCCCGCCGCTTCGAACGCCGGGTGTCGTCGGCCGTGCGGGCATGGAGCGTGGCGAGACGGCGCTCGGTGTCCTCCATGGCCCAGATGATCAAGCCGATGCCGAACAGCATCTCGAGCAGGACGTCGAAGAAGCCGGTATACGGCAGGATCTCGATGTTGCGGTTGGCCTGGGCCGCGGAGAGCGAGAAGAGCGCCACGTAGGCGAACTGGACCCCGGCCGTCAGCAGCGCGAGCAGCCCCGAGAACTGCCGTCCCAGCCCCGCGCGAGGGCTCTGGAAGATGAAGACGGCGACGAAGAGCCAGCCCACCGCGAGGATGCCCATGTGCACCGCGTAGAAGCGCGACTCCCGCCCGGCCAGGTGGATGACCAGGAAGGAGACCGGAATGGCGGCCACCGCCGCCACGGCGAGGGCCTTGCCGAGCGAGGCGTCGCGGTCCATGCGGATCGCCGCCACGCAAAGCCCGACGATGTAGAGCAGCTTGAAGTACTGGTAGACGTGCTTTTCGTACGGGATCTGCAGTTTGGTGAGCACGATCAGGCCCAGAAGCGAGAGGAACAGGAAGAGCCAGGCCGCGCCCGCGGCCTGGAGCACGCGATGCCCCTTGCCCCGCGACAGATACAGGAAGATCAGGGAGAGCAGGCCCGCGCCCACGGTCTGGACGATGAGCCCCAGAAGCCAGAGTTCCATCTCTTGCAACAGAGGGTAGAGGGCGGAGTCGTCCCCGTCAACCTGTTCGCGTCCCCCGATTCCCCCGGGGGTCGACAGGGAGGCCGACCTACCGCACGTTGACTCGGGCGCCGATCCGGCGAAGAGTCTCCGCGTCTCCGTCGGGCCGGCACGCGAGCGCCGCGGCCTCGCCCGCGCAGGCGAGCGGGATCCGGTCGAGCCCGTTGGGCCCCCGGAGAACGATGCCCCAGGGGCGGCCCGCGCCGGCGTCGGGCAGCAGCAGCAGATCGATCGGAGCCGCGGCGCGCTCCATGTCGATCCGGTAGAGCGTGTCCTGCATCCGCACCCGGTAGGGGGGCTCGCCTTCGATCCCGATCGTCTGCGTCTTTCCCTGGGCGTCCCCCCAGAGCCCGGCGAGGTCTTCGGAAGCGACCTCGTCGGCGGCGCCGGGAAAGACCTTCTGTGAGCCGCCGCGCCAGCTTCCCGCCGGGGCGTAGAGCCCGTCGAAGCCCCGTCCCAGCCCGTGCACGCGCACCTCCATGGGAACTTGTCCGTCGGCCCCCGCCAGCCGCACGGTGACGTGCGCGGTAGCGTCGCCGGCCCGCCCGGCGAGGGTCGCCGTGCCCTCGGATTCTGAGTAAGCCTCGACCGGGGCGACGGCGGCGCCGGCGGGGCCCGTGAGCCGTAGGGCGAAGACGCCCCGCGCCCGGTCCGCCTCGATCCGAAGCGTCGGCTCCTGGCGCAGCGCCGCGAGGCCGAACCGTCCGTAGAGCGTCTCGAGCGCGCTGCGGGTGTAGAGGGTCGCCGGGTACCAGGACGGAATCGGAATTCCCTCGAGCTCGGCGGAGGAGCGCTTCGGATCGAAGTCGAGGCTGAAGCCGGCGAACGCGTAGGTCTCCCTGGTGCGAAGGGTTCCCCTCGCGGTCTTCTCGAGGTGCTCGCGCACGAGGGCGGACGGGCGGCCCTCCGCTTCCTTTTCGAAGCGTGCGGTCCAGCCGCCCGCGGGCTCGCAGTCGGGACGCTCTTTGCCCGAGGCGTCGCGCACCGG
>JBASRI010000521.1:0-5272 GCA_049273755.1 Thermoanaerobaculia bacterium | reverse complement strand
ACGAACGCCAGGACGAGAACCGGGCCCGCCGCGCCGAGGCAGAGCGCTCCACGGCGCAGGCTCCCCGCGCCGAGGGCGAGCGCGAGCGCCGCGGAGGCAACCACCGCCAGCGCGAGCGAGGGAAGGGGTGAGCGGGACGGAAATCCGGCGAGCACGAAGAGCCAGAGCGCGATCGCGTGCGCGCAGACGGTGGCCAGGCTCACAGCCGGGGTCGACCCGTCGCCGGACGCCTCCGCTACGGACTCGCCGCACCGAGCCGGTGCTCTCGCCCTGCGAGCGGCCAGGACCCCGCCGGCCAGGGGAAGAGCCAGCGTCAGGAGAAAGAGAAGCACCTCGCGCCGGGCGTCCAGGCCGTGGAAAGCCGCGAAACCCGGCGGCTGCGGCCCGGCGGGAAGGGCGCGCAAAGGCGGGCCGACGATCGCCGCCGCGGCAAGTCCCAGGCTCGATCCCAGGAAGGAAGCGGGGCGAGTGTCGGCGACACGCCCCGGCGAGGATGGGATCATCGTCGTTGGTTGTACGAATCGCAGGCCGCGAACATCGCACCGGCGCGCCCTGCTAGCATCGCCACGGATGCGCGACGTCCCGTTTACCCGCTCGCTCCCGGGCCGTCTCTGGCGGCGCCGCGCGGCGATGCGGGCGGATTGGGAGTGCCGTGCGCGGGAAAACGCTCCCTTCTACGTTTGTACGAGCGCCGCCCAATCCCCGGAGGCTTTCGCGGCATCCGGGGAGCGCGATCTTGCCGAGCATGTCCTCGACGGGCTCGACGTTCGACCGCAGTGGCACGTGCTCGAGATCGGGTGCGGCGTCGGTCGGCTCCTGCGTCCGCTGTCGGCGCGCGTGGAGCGCGCCGTCGGCGTGGACGTGTCGGAAGAGATGATCCGCCGGGGACGCGAGTACTGCGCCGACCGGCCCAACGTCGCTCTCCATCGCACGGACGGCGCGGTCTCCTTTCTCCCCGACCGCGCGTTCGACTTCGTCTTCTCGCACATCGTCTTCCAGCACCTCCCCCGAAAGAGCTACGCCGAGCGCTATCTGATCGAGGCCCACCGGGTCCTGAAGCCCGGCGGGATCCTGCGCGTGCAGGTGGACGGCCGGACCCGGCAATTCTTCCGCCGCTGGGTGGCGGACTCTTGGTCGGGCGTGGTCTTCTCGGCGCGCGAGCTCAAACGGCGTCTGGAGCGCTGCGGGTTCCGCGTCACGGAGATCAAGGGCGAGGGGACCCAGTACCTCCGGGCCACGGCCATGCGCGAGGGGTAGGTATTCCGAGCCGTCTGTCGGCTTGGAAAGGGATGAACGCCAGGCTACGCCGGCGTTGCCTACTGCCGGGGGTCTGCGTTACCGCCGTGCTGCGCACGGCGTTCCCTACTGCGGAGGGCATGCCTTCGCTGGCCGGGTCGGTGGGCGGCTGCCTCGGGCCTACGGCCCTCGGGATGACAAAGGAGGACTCAGTCGCCTCGCCTGTTGTCATCCCGAGCGCAGCGAGGGATCCCTTTCAGGCCGCGGTGTGACTCGAAGGCGATGCCCCTCAGCGCGCCCCGACGTCCCGGAGATATTCGTCCAGGAGGTCTTTCGGGATCCCCTCCGGCTTCGCGGCGGTCCCCGACGCGTCGGCGATCAGCACGTGCGGCAGCTCGGGGGTGTCTTCCCAGGTCTCGTGCCGCTCCAGGCCGGAGAGCTCGGGGCGCGCGCTCTCTCCGTACCGACAGAACGCGACCTCGCCGAAACCCGCCCCTCGCAGCGCCGAGCCGAGCGTGGCGCGGTTGTAGAGGAATTGATGCCCCCAACCGTGGAAGGCCCGGTTCAAGCGCATGCAGTCCAATCGCGCGTCCTCGTCGCTGGCGGAGGGCCCCCTGTAGTGGCTGGCGAGGACCCAGTCCAGGTTCGGCGTCGAGAGGCGGAGGACCCCGTCCGGCCGCAGCACCCGGCGGCACTCCTTCAGAAACTCGAGACCGTCGGCCAGGCCCAGGTGCTCCAGAAAGTGCTCGGCGTAGATCGAGGCGACCTCGGCGAACGGGAGGCCCTGCCGCACGTCGAGCACTTGATCCACGCCCGGCAGTCCCTGGTTGTCGACGTTGATCCAGCCCGGGATCGACTGGGCTCCGCAGCCGATGTGGAGGCGCGTCGGGCGTTCGACCGCCGCCCGGGGCGCGCCGCGATCTTTCCGAAAGAGCCGCATCGCGGGGGCCGGTGTACCACAGTCCCGCGCGCGGCGTCGAGGCGCGCGGCGCGGCTCCGGGACCCAAGGGGCGTGTTAGGATCCTGAGAACGTTTTAGGAGGACTCATGCGACGGCTCCTTCTCCCGATTCTCGTCGCGCTCCTGTTCATCCCCGCCTCTTCGGCGCTCTCACAGACCACCGGCGACATCACGGGCCGCGTGCTGGACGAGCAGGGCGGGGTGCTCCCCGGCGTCACGGTCGAGGCCCGCGGTCCCGCGCTCCAGGGCGTGCGGTCGACCGTCAGCGACGGGACCGGGGCCTACCGGCTCGTTCTCCTGCCGCCCGGCACCTACAAGGTGACCGCGACCCTGCCGGGCTTCGCGAAGGTGGAAGAGACCGTCGTCGTGTCTCTCGCGAAGACGTCGAGCGCCGACCTGAGGCTTCGAGCGGCCGTCAAGGAGGAGATCGTCGTCTCGGGCGAGTCCCCTGTCGTGGATACGACGTCCACGGCGACCGGGTCGAACTTCGACAGCCGGCAGATCCGGACGCTTCCGACGGGCCGCAACTACAGCTCCGTCGTGCTGGTCGCGCCGGGCGTGACGTCGCAGGCCTCCAACACCGACAACTTCTCCAACACGATCGCGGTCTACGGCTCGTCGGGCCTCGAGAACAGCTACATCCTGGACGGCGCCGACACGAGCGGCATCGAGTACGGCGCGCAGGGCAAGGACCTGAACTTCGAGTTCATTCAGGAGGTCGAGGTCAAGACGGGCGGATACCAGGCCGAGTTCGGCCGGTCGACCGGCGGCATCATCAACGTCATCACGAAGTCGGGGGGCAACGAGTTCCACGGCGACGTCTTCGGCTATTACGACGCCGACGCTCTCCAGGCGAACAACCGGCACTCCAACGAGAGCCTCTACGGCACCAATCAGGGCTTCAACAGGTACGACTGGGGGCTCGACCTGGGAGGCTACGCCATCAAGGATCGGTTGTGGTTCTTCGGCGCGTACGACCGCGTCAAGAACACGATCACCAACCAACTGACGAGCGGGCCCGAAGCCGGGCTTCTCGTCGACAGCCCGAGCGTGCGCAACCTTGCCTCCGGCAAGCTGACGTTCATGCTCAACGCGTCGAACACGATCGTCGGAAGCTTCTTCCAGGATCCTCGCACGGACACGGGCGCCATCAACGACGGCGCCCACACGCTGAACGGAGCGCCCTCGACGTTCCTGGGCCGCCAGGACTTCGGGGGACAGGACTGGGTGGGCCGCTACAACGGCTTGTTCGGCACTTCCTGGGTCGCGACGGCTCAGTTCGCGCTGCACCAGGAACGCAACTCCGTCGCGCCCGCCACCGCGGAAGGACAGGGAATCGAGTACATCGACTCGCGCAACAACAACGTCCAGTCGGGCGGCTTCGGCTTGATCCAGAACAAGAACTTCAAGCGGTACTTCTACGGCGGATCCATCACGAAGTACCTCAGCAACCACGAGATCAAGGGGGGCCTCGAGTACGAGACGCAGGACGCCACGGTGACCAAGCGGATGTCGGGCGGCCAGCAGGTCCGGATCATCGACAATCCCGGCGATCCGTCCCGTCCGGTCTTCCGCCACTTCTACTGGACGACGCCGGACGCCTCGCTCCCCGACAACGTGCCCACCTCGCAGTTGAACGCGACGCCGTCGCACAAGATGCTCTCGGCGTACCTCCAGGACACCTGGGCCATCTTTCCGAACCTGACCGTCAACCTCGGCGTGCGGTGGGACCAGCAGAAGATCATCGACTCGATCGGCGTCGAGCAAATCAAACTGAACAACGACTTCGCGCCGCGCCTCGGAGTCGTGTGGGATCCGACCTCCGACCACCGGACCAAGGTCTACGGCTCCTTCGGCTACTTCTACGAGCAGATTCCGATGGACCTCGTCGTACGCTCCTACAGCTACGAACGACAGCCGGTCGTCTACAACTTCGACCCGGTGGCGATCAACCTGGACGTGAACGCCGCGACCATCGCGGGTGATCAGGGGGCCATCGACAACGGCGGTGGAAAGATCCTCGGCGGCTTCACCGAGCCCTCGGACCCGAACATCAAGGGCCAGTACGTCCGCGAGTTCCTGCTGGGTGCCGAGCGCGAGGTCATCCCCAACACGGCGGTCGGGGTCAAGTACATCTACCGCAACTACGGACGGACCATCGAGGACTTCGTCTGCAGCGCGAACGCCGACTACTGCATCGGGAACCCGGGCGAAGGCATCATGAGCACGCTCTTCAACCTCAGCTACGTCGGCGGCTATCCCGCACCCAAGGCCCAGCGGATCTTCCGCGGCGTCCAGCTCGACGTGACCAAGCGGTTCTCCGACAACTGGTCGCTCGTGGCCTCATACTTGTGGTCGCGCCTGGACGGCAATTACGACGGCGGTTTCGCGCCGTACACGCAGCCGCGGGGCACGGCCGACCCGAACATCTCGGCGACGTATGACTACTTCGACTTCTTCACGAACGGCCAGGACCTGACTCGGATCACCAACCGTGGCCGGCTCGCGAACGACCGGACCCACCAGATCAAGGTCTACGGCACCTACGTGACGCCCTTCCGGCTCAACGTGGGCCTCGCAGGGTATTTCCGCACCGGGACGCCGCTGACCCGCCTCGGAAATTCGAACGCCTACGACCGGTGGGAGTTCTTCCTGACGGAGCGGGGTGCGGAGGGCCGCGTTCCCTCGGACTACGAGATCGACCTCCACCTGGGGTATCCGTTCCAGGTCGGCCCGGTCACGATCAACGCTCTCGTGGACATCTTCCAGCTGCTCAACGTCCAGAGAGCGACGTTCCTGGAGGAGGCCTACAACACGTCGCAGTTCGACAACGCCAACTACGTCTGCGGGTCCGATCCCACCAACGCCGACCAGGCCCGCTGCAACCCGTACTACGGAAAGCCCCTGGCGCGCACGCAGCCGCGCTCGTTCCGGTTCGGATTGCGGGTCAGCTTCTAGTCGCAGGGGCCGGCGCCTGTGCCCGCCGGGTGGGCGGGGTCGAGCTCGGCCCCTAAGTAGCCGGCGGGGGCAGCGTCGCGCCGAAGAAGTCTCCGAGCGCGGCGGCGACCGCGCCCGGC